>CALKXS010000194.1 GCA_938003745.1 uncultured Algibacter sp. | reverse complement strand
ATACCTTCCTAAAGGAACTGATTTTAACATAATCAATGAAAGTATACTATCTAAAATTCAAGATAAATTAAATAATAGACCACGGAAAATTATTCGCTATAAAACTCCTAAAGAAATAATAGAAAATGAACTAAAAATGGTGGCTTAGACTTAAATTAAAATTAGCAACAATTGTTGCGTTAACACATTGAATGCAGCATGTATTGCACTTAAAGGCTTCTAGTTTTAGCTCGTATTATATTAAGAATAATGGAAATAGTAAATTTGAGTATAAGGCTTTATCAAGTCAAGCACAAATTGGACCAACTTTATATTTTGAATTTTTAGATGTAAATAAATATGGTAGGCGGGAAGTTTTAGGTATTGGTGGTTTTATATGGCTCATCTAAAGGGTATTTATTGAAGAGTTTTGATGATATTAGTGAAGCAAATTTAAAAATTATCTCCAATAGCTTCACGTATAAAGAAGTGAAGACCATCGAAAGTATTACAATTAAAGGGATGCCTCATGTAATTATTTTAAAAGCTAACGGAGCGTTAAGTGTAATGAAGGTAAATAAATGAGTATAAAAAACGCGAAGCATGTGCTTCGCGCTTTTTATAAATTAAAATTTTAGTCTGCTAAAACAATTACTTTATTATCTTTTGATTCAATAGTACCAGAGTTTATAGCTAACCAAAACCCTTTATCTTGTTTTGAGAATTTATCTTTAACATCTTCATTGATAGTAATATCTCCAAAAATTTTCACATTTCCTTCTTTTAGTAAAGAAATTATTTGCGCATGATCTTTAAGCATTTCAAACTCCCCATCAACTCCAGGTACAGCAACAGATGTTACTTCTCCGCTAAATAGAGTAGTTTCAGGTGATACAATTTCTAAATACATAACTCTTTAGTTTTATGATTAAGCTTCAGCTAACATTTTTTCTCCTGCCTCAATAGCCTCTTCAATAGAACCTTTAAGGTTGAATGCTGCTTCTGGTAAGTGATCTAAACCACCATCCATAATCATATTAAATCCTTTAATGGTTTCTTTAATGTCAACTAAAACACCTTTAAGACCAGTAAATTGCTCTGCTACGTGGAATGGTTGAGATAGGAAACGTTGTACACGTCTTGCTCTACCTACTGCCATTTTATCTTCTTCAGATAATTCTTCCATACCAAGGATGGCAATAATATCTTGTAATTCTTTATAACGTTGTAATAACTCTTTTACTCTTTGCGCACAATCATAATGCTCATCACCTAAAATATCGGCTGTTAAGATTCTTGAAGTAGAATCTAATGGGTCTACCGCAGGATAAATACCTAGTTCGGCAATTTTACGAGATAATACTGTCGTTGCATCTAAGTGAGCAAAGGTTGTTGCAGGAGCAGGATCCGTTAAATCATCTGCAGGTACGTATACCGCTTGTACAGATGTAATAGAACCTCTTTTTGTTGAAGTAATACGTTCTTGCATTGCACCCATTTCTGTTGCCAATGTTGGTTGGTAACCTACCGCAGAAGGCATACGACCAAGTAATGCAGACACCTCAGATCCAGCTTGTGTAAAACGGAAGATGTTATCTACGAAGAATAATACATCTTTTCCTTGTCCTTCACCAGCACCATCACGGAAATATTCAGCAATAGTTAAACCAGATAGAGCAACACGTGCACGTGCTCCAGGAGGCTCATTCATTTGTCCAAATACGAAAGTCGCTTTAGATTCTTTCATTCCAGATTTATCAACTTTAGATAAATCCCATCCCCCTTCTTCCATAGAATGCATAAAGTCATTACCGTATTTGATAATTCCAGATTCTAACATCTCTCTTAAAAGGTCATTTCCTTCACGAGTTCTTTCTCCAACTCCAGCAAATACTGAAAGTCCACCGTGACCTTTTGCTATATTGTTAATCAACTCTTGAATTAATACTGTTTTACCTACACCAGCACCACCAAATAATCCAATTTTACCACCTTTTGCATAAGGCTCAATTAAATCGATTACTTTAATACCTGTAAATAAAACTTCAGTAGAAGTTGATAAATCTTCAAATTTAGGAGCTTGTCTGTGTATTGGTAAACCAGCATCTCCAGCTTTAGGTAAATCACCTAATCCATCAATAGCATCACCAATTACATTAAATAAACGTCCATATACATCACCTCCAACTGGCATTTGTATAGGAGCACCTGTAGATAAAACTTCAGTTCCTCTACTTAAACCATCAGAAGAGTCCATCGCAATAGTACGAACAGTATCTTCACCAATGTGAGATTGAACTTCTAGCACTAATAAAGTACCATCAGGTCTTTTTATTTCTAATGAATCATAAATTTTTGGTAGTTCAGCACCAGCACCAAATTCTACATCGATAACCGGACCTACTATTTGTGCAACTTTACCTGTAACTTTAGACATTACTTAATATGTTTTTGTTATGCTAATTAATTGATTGAAAACAATTTCTGTTTTCGCGTGCAAATATATGAGTTTTAATTTAAAAATAAAGTTGTTTTTATGAGCTTTTTTAGAATAAAAAAACGCCTTCATTTTGAAGGCATTTTTGATGTATTTTTATTTAATAAATTATTGTAACGTATGTGAGTAATTTGTTGGGTAATCTCCTGGTTTTGGAGTATTTCCAGATGCTATAAAGTTAGAGCCAAATGACGTGTCTATGGCTTCTAGAAATTTGTATGCCATGTATGAATAACCTCTTCCTGTTAAGTGAGTACCATCTAAATTAACGGCACCACCTGTAACCAAATCTGCATTCATTGTATAGTCTCCAAAAGTAATTCCTGATGAAGCTAACTCTGTTAAAATAGAATTTAAATCAACTAATGCTACATTTTCATTTGAGTCAGAGATTGCTTTAATTGTTAGATTATAAGTATCTTTAGCGTCTTTAATTGCTTTTTGTTCTTCTGGTGTTAAAACCCATTTGTCTGTTAATGGAATAGCAACACCATTTACAGTTTGAGCATTACCAGGAATAGCTAACGTTCCTATAAAAGAAGAGGCAGGAAGTACAAATAAATCATCTGAAGTTGCTTGCCTCATGCTAACTAAACGAGGATCTATTCTTGTCAAGTCTGTTAGATCTTCATCAATTATAACAATAGCGTTATAATTGATGAAGCCGCAAAGGTGATCGTTCTTTTTGCAATTTCAGCATCTGCCATTTCTTGAGTCATTGGAGTATTAGCAACCAAAAATGCAAAAGCACCTTGAATTCCTGCATTATAAGTTCCGTATGCTCCTGTGCTGTTTAAAAACCCTGCTATAGGAGTATCTAAAGGAATAGGATTGTGAGGTACTGTTGTAAAGTGTGGTAAATCTGTTATGTATGGTACGTTTGTTACTACTCCTTTTGCTCCTCCATTTGTTAAAGCGTTAACTAGTCCGTTAAATACATTTGCAAAAACGTTAGGGTCTGTTATATCATTTCCTAAATATGTTGCAGGATTTAAATTTCCTTTTTGATCTTTACCCCTCCAGAAGTAGCATAGCTTAAAACATCGTTACCTCCCATTTCTGATAAAGTGAAAAACGTTGGGTTTTGTGCCATAGCATCCCTTATTATAGTTGCACTAGAGCTAGATGCCATTCTTACAAAATAAGGATTAGCATAAGAGCCTACACCTGCAATACTTCCATAAGTTATCAGAAAGTAAATGAAAACTCTTTGCACCAGGTACTCCCATATTGTTAAAAGGTCCTGTTGGGTTATTTAAAACAATATCTGTAGTTACTGTGACAGGACCAATTAGAGATTCTAAAGGGACAGGTGTTGCGCCTCCAAAAACCAATCTAGGATCAGCTATTCGTGATCCATTGGCAGCTAATCCACCAAAGTTATCACTAACTAAAGGTTGTGTGAATGTATTTCCTCCAGTAGAAGCAAAATGATTAGCTAATATATTAGGAAAAGAATTGTTTTGTCCTGCTATAAAAACAGCACCATCTGTATAGCCAGCAGTAAAAGAAGCTCCTAGTGACACGTAGTTTGAGAAGTCTGCAGATCCAGAAGTTACATCTGGTAATGTAATAGCAACTTCATCTCTATTAACATCTTCAATGTCATTACAATTTGTAAAGCCAATTAAAGCTGATAGTAGCCATATGTATTTTGAATTAATTATTGTTTTCTTCATTTTATAAGTTGTTAATTGTCCATGAAACATAATACATAGACCCTATTTGTCCGGTACCAAATGCTGTAAAGTATTCATCACCTAAAAGGTTAGTTGCCCCTGCTTTAAAAGTAGATTTTAAGCTAGGCACTTTTAAGTTAATTTGAGCGTCCATAACATGAAATTCTGGAACTACACCATTACCAAAAGTAGCTTCCCAGAAATAGTCATCGCTAAACCTGTAAGCTATATTGAACCCAAAGTTTTCAAATAAATTAGTATTGCCAAAAGATGCTTTGAATTTGTGTTCTGGTGTATTGAAGTTTGTTTGAAAATCAGGAAATTTATTTCTATCAAAATCTAATTTTGCATAGGTGTAACTTCCGCTTAAGTCAAAATTACCAAAGACTTTAGTAGATAATCCAATTGATGCTCCATATGAGTTAACATCGGCAGGAGAATTTGTATATGTACTATAAGCTTGATAATCTTCATTAGCTATTGCGGCTACAGATAAACTGCCATCTCCTACTGTTCCGTAATAAGGAGATATAACAACTTCTTGAGAAATAAAATCTTTGTATTTATTGTAATATGTACTAAAATCGACAATGAGGTTGCTAAATTTTCCTCTATATCCTACCTCTGCCGATGATACTTTTTCTGGTTTTACTAAGTTAGGATTTGAAACTTCTAAGACAGCTGGGTTTCCTATATCTGCCAATTCTTGAACAGAGCTAGCTTTATAAGAGTTAGTATAAGCAACACCTCCAATTTGTGTTATTGAAGCTGGTTGTCCTAATAATTGCCCTGCATTACTAACTTCAAAATTTCTAGTATATCTATCTAAATTTGTTGGAGAAGCTCCAACTAAAATAGCTCGACCCGCATCTAGACCAATAAATAAATCTTGTGTTGTTGGATTTCTAAATCCAGTTTGAACAGAGGCTCTAAAATTATGGTTTTTATTAACTGTTAAGCCAGCAGATAATCTTGGAGAGAAAAATCCATCGAAAAATTCTGATTTATCATAACGTAGAGATCCTGTTAGTTTCAATTCTAAATCTTCATTCAATTCAATATTTTTTTGAATTTGAGTATAAATTCCAAATTCAGAATAATCAATAGGACCATTAAGATCTGTATAAATAGTTCCAGATGAATTCAGACTATATTTTCTATATGAACCTCCAAGTTGAATGTCTGCAAAATCAATTAGGTGACTAAAGTTGTAATTTGCATCAGCATGGTAATATTTAGAAGCATCTTGAAATTTAGAACCTGTAGATAAATCTGGATCGTTGATGCTTTTATTGAAAGCTCCTATATATTCATCAGACTCTGGTAAATACCTTCCTGTGTCTGCAACTGATCTTGCTGTAGCATGTGCTTGAGTATCATTTGCACCACCTAAGGTAGCAGATATATATGCTCCAGTATATTCGCCAAACCAACTATTATCATCTTTCCAAGCTCTGTTTATGTTTATTCCTGTAAAAACCATGTCATAAGAATCTCCAGCTTTATCAGAAACAACATAGCCTCTTAAAAAGAAATTATTATTTCTAAATTCGATTTTGTGTTGTTGTTGAAAGAAGTTATTTATGCTATATCTATTAGTTCCTTGATAAATAGTAGAACCTGTGCCAACTTTTCCAACATAAGATATTTCAAAATCGTTTTCCCAAGGACGATAGTATAATCCCCAATCAGATTTAATACTTTCAGCATTGTAGTTTGTTAAATCTCTTTCATTATAACCTGTTCTACTTACCTCTACAAGAGGAACTAAATTTACAACTGCCAGATTTGTTCCACTTTCTGCTAATTTATCTAAAAAGACATCGCTTTCTATAACCTTTTTTAAATTTGTAGATACTTCATCTCCATAAACGTTTATTCCATCATAATTTAAATTAGATCTTGTTCTGCCAGGGTTTGTTTTGTCAATTTCACTCGTTGCTGCCCAATCAGTTCCTTTTAGATAACCAAAGTTAATTTTAGCAGCAAATTTATTGTTAAATTTATATGCGGCGCGGAAACTAACATCTGTATATTCATTATCACCAGAAACTTCTTGTGATGTGCTTCCTTTTTTTATAGAAGCACTAATACCTTGATGATTAAAAGGGTTTTTACTCCTCATGAATAGAATACCATTAAAAGCATTGGCGCCATAAAGTGCAGAAGATGCTCCAGGAAGTAGTTCTACACTTAAAACATCTGTTTCTGTCATACCTACTAAATTTCCTATGGGAAAATTAAGAGCAGGGGTAGAATTATCCATGCCATCTACCAATTGCATAAATCTATTATTGGCAAATGTTGCAAAACCTCTAGTGTTTACAGATTTAAATGTTAAACTATTAGCGTTAACATCTACGCCTTTAAGGTTTTCCAAACCGTCATAAAAATCTGCAGAAGCAGTGTTTTTAATTTCTTTTAAGCCAAAGCGCTCTACTGTAACAGGAGATTCAAAAATTCTCTCAGGAGTTCTTGATGCAGAAATAACCACTTCGTCTAAAAAGTTGCCTTCTTTTAGAATTAAATTAAGTTTGTGATTATTAGTGGTGATTTCTACGGTTACAGTTTCGAATCCAACACTACTAGCTTGAATAGAGAAGGGTGGTTTTTGACTATAAGTTAGTGCAAAATTGCCGTCAAAATTTGTTACTGTACTTGTAGATGTTCCAATAACAATAACATTAGCTCCCAGAATTGGCTGATCATTGTCATCCATAACAGACCCTGTAATAGTTGTTTGTGCAAATGAAGATAAGCAAATAAATAACGTTATAAATATAGGAATTGGTTTCATATGTAAGAATTTGATTAACTTTATATTGTGCCAATATATGTATATCTTAATAAATTCCAATAGAAAAAGATAAAAAACTTATGCGTGCATAGTATTTTTAAATAAGAAACCTTGTTGTTTTAATGGTAAAAATGATTTATAAATATAAAATCCTCATAAATTCACATGGATTTGTGAGGATTCTGTATATTGGTTTTGTTTGTAGTTTTATTCTACAGTAACTGATTTCGCTAAGTTACGTGGTTGATCTACGTTCTTATCTAACATTACTGCAATATGATAAGAAAGCAATTGTAAAGGAATAGTTGTTAATAATGGGGTTAGAGATTCTAAAGTCTCCGGAACTTCTATAACATGATCTGCTAATTCTTTTACTTGTACATCACCTTTAGTAACAATACCAATAATTTTCCCTTTTCTTGATTTGATTTCTTGAATGTTACTTACAATTTTTTCGTAATGACCTTTTTTTGTGGCAATTACAACAATAGGCATGTTTTCATCAATTAATGCAATTGGTCCATGTTTCATTTCTGCAGCAGGGTAACCTTCAGCATGTATATATGAAATCTCTTTTAATTTTAAAGCACCTTCTAATGCTACTGGGAAGTTATAGCCTCTACCTAAATATAAGAAGTTGTGTGAATCTTTATAAACCTCAGAAATTACTTTAATAAGTTCATCTGATTTTAAAGCTTCTTCAACTTTTCCAGGAATCATTTCTAATTCAAGTAAATGGTGACGGAAATCAGAACTAGATATTGTGCCTTTTGCTCTCGCTAAACGTAAAGCTATAAGAGATAAAACGGTAATTTGAGTTGTAAAAGCCTTAGTAGATGCTACACCTATTTCTGGTCCTGCATGTGTATAAGCTCCAGCATCAGATTCTCTAGCGATTGAAGAACCAACTACATTACATACTCCAAATACGAATGCGCCTTTAGATTTTGCTAATTTAATTGCAGCTAAAGTATCTGCTGTTTCTCCTGATTGAGAAATAGCAATTAAAACATCATTTTCAGTAATTACTGGGTTGCGGTATCTAAACTCAGAGGCATATTCAACTTCAACAGGTATTCTAGCTAAATCTTCAAAGATATACTCAGCTACTAAACCTGCGTGCCATGACGTACCACAAGCGACTATTATTATTCTATTTGCGTTAAGAAATTTTTTCATGTTATCTTCAACACCAGCCATTTTTATAATAGCTTCGTTTCTTAATAACCTTCCTCTGTAAGTATCGTTTATGGCTTTTGGTTGCTCATGAATTTCTTTAAGCATAAAATGATCATAACCGCCTTTCTCTATTTGTTCTAAATTAATTTGAAGCTCTTGTATATAAGGATCAACAAGAGAGTCATCTTTGATTTTCCTTATTTTTATTTGTTCATTTTCTCTAATAATTGCCATTTCTTCATCTTCTAGATAAATGGCATTCTTAGTATATTCAATAAATGGGGAGGCATCACTTGCAATAAAAAATTCACCTTCTCCAATACCAACAGCCAAAGGGCTTCCTAAACGAGCTATAACAATTTCACCAGGTTTCTTTTTATCAAAAACGGCAATAGCATATGCTCCTATTACTTGATTAAGTGCTATTTGCACTGCTTTTCCAAGCTTAATGTTTTCTTTTTTTTGAACATCTTCAATTAGGTTTATTAATACCTCAGTATCTGTGTCAGATTTAAAAGTATATCCTCTTGATGTTAATTCTTGACGAAGCGACTCATAATTTTCAATTATTCCATTGTGGATAATGACTAAGTCTCCAGAGTTAGAACAATGAGGATGAGAGTTTACATCATTGGGAACACCATGAGTAGCCCATCTTGTATGGCCTATTCCTAGATTTCCATTTTTTGTAATTTCTGTTTCTACTTTAGCTTCTAAGTCGGCAACCTTTCCTTTTGTTTTAGAAACTTTAAGATCATTATCATCAAATAGCGCTATGCCAGCACTATCATAACCTCTATATTCAAGTCTTCTTAATCCTTCAATAACAATGGGGTAAGCGTCTCTTGGGCCTAAGTATCCTACTATTCCACACATAAGTATATTTGTTTATTTGGGTTTATTTTAATTCAGCACAAATATGTAGAATTAATGGCAATTAGTAATAAATATTATACGAAGTCTATATTTTACACGATGAAATTCACTTAAAAAAAAAGATAAACTAACTTTCAGCTATTATTTCTTGTATTAATTTACTCTTTTATTTCTGTTGAAAAAATCTCTAATTTCATTTTTTTATTATCATTACTAGAGTTACTTCCATGTAAAACGGTTCCTCTTGGTGATAATATGGTTGCAGTAGGTATCTTTGTCACAGCATCACTAACATCGCTATTTAATATTTTAGAATTACTAATAATATTAACATTGTTTGATATAACTAAGCCTAATTTAGTGTTGGTGGAATCTTTAATTAAAATATTATTTAAATGTTCGGTAATTCTTATTTTATACTTGTTGTTATCTGTTAAGCGTTGACCTAAACTAATTATTTTGGAGTTTTTTGGATCGCTTGTGTTTTCGCTAGGATCAAAGGGAGCGGTGTAATCAACAGTAGGTATGTTATTCTTTATATCATATGCGTAAATTCTATCATATTTACTATAGTCATTACCATTATTATCTTTAGGAAGAGTAGACATTATTTCATGTTCAAAAATAACGAGTTGTGCTTCATTAATTAAGCGTTTTAAAATGAAATCACCATTTTTAGTAACGTAACCATTTTCATCTACAGTTTCTCCGTCCTTTAAGATGTAGTTATTTTCATTGCGTTGTCTATAAGTATTTTTAAAACATTCTAGAGGATTGATGCTTCCGCACTCACTATTTGTTCCTTTAAATAAATCAACAACAGCCATAGAGCCTTCAGCTCCTTTTAAGTAAAGTTTTTCATCTCCCACATTAGTATCCCCATCTATTAAAATTTTATCAAAATCATTAATAAATGTGTTAACTTTATTTGTTTGAGCTCCAGATAAGTTTAGTGTATACGTTCCTGTAGTTGAATTGTTAGAGTAGTAAATTGTAATTTTTGCATCAGTTGAATTTGTGTTCAACAAAATCATTTGACCAGCATTAGATATTGCTTCAGCTTTAAAATATAAGCCTCTAAAATAATTTTTAAAATTATTTGTATTACTTAATTCAGAACTTTCTGCTTTGTCAAGAATGGTTTCTTTCCAGTAATTTTTCTTGATATCGTCATTAGCCAAATTAAGTCGTAATGCAGGAGCAAAAGCAGTTCTTACTTTACTATCACCTGTGCCTGTAGTCAATATTAGAGCGTTGTGATTTGGTATGTAACCACTGGCATCGCTTTGATAAATTAAATCAGTTTTGTGATCATCGAAATTAAAACTAGTAGTTTCAGTTTTTGCATAGTTATTAGCTCTATCTGCATTTGATGCATCCGAATAATAATTTTGAACCTCATTAGTGTCTGAATTAGGGTTAAAATCGCTTAAAAAATACCCATTTCTATATATAGATAATTTTACAGGTTTACTTTCATCACCATAAATAGAATCACTTAAAGTGTAAGTGTTATAAGTTAAATCATCTTTTGTAGTTTGACCAATAACTCTATTGAAGTATGGGATATTTAAAATTACAGAATCTATTACAGCTTCATCGCCAAAATCTGAAGATTCAGAACTTAAAGCTAATTGAGTTATCAGACTAGCTGTAGTTTTTCCATAAATAGGGTCGTCATGGAAACCAAGTAAGTTTGAATTTAAATTGTTAACTTGATGAGATGTTATTTTCTTATTGTAAGAAACAATAGGAGCAACCCATGTAGAATTTTTGAAGTTGAAGTTTTCTTCTCCAAGAACATCACTGTCTACAGTGTTAAATTCGTTGTCGCAACCAATAAAAGTAAACGACGTTAGTACAAATAGACTAGTGTATTTAAGGGCTTTAAATATTTTTATCATAACTAAAAAATAGTAGGTGCTAGTTTAAAACTTCGGTATTAATAAAGTCTGTGTAAGCTTCACCAAACTCTTCTTTACTTTTGTGTTCTAAAACTGGTTTTTCTGAATCCTTAATATAGGTATCTAAACTTTCTGGAATTTTTTCAGAACCTACAATTAACGCATCAGAATAATCAATAGCAACTTTCATTAAATTATTATACGAAGGTTCTTCTAATGTTTTAAAAGCATCTTCATTTATGTTGTCAAATTTAATCTTATTATACATATCTTTATTTAACGTATTGTTAAAACTTTGATTGTATACTGAAGTTATTATTTTGCTCTCGTTAAAAAGAGGTTCGTCTTTGTAGTATTCTTTTAAATATAATGGAAGAAGAGAAGCTAACCAGCCATGAACATGAATAACGTCAGGAGCCCAGTTAAGTTTTTTTACTGTTTCAATAACCCCTTTTGCAAAAAAGATAGCGCGTTCATCATTGTCGGAAAATAACCCTCCATTTTCATCAGTTAATGTGGCTTTTCTTTTGAAATACTCATCATTATCTATGAAATAAACTTGAATACGTTCTTTAGGAATAGAAGCTACTTTG
This sequence comes from uncultured Algibacter sp., assembly GCA_938003745.1. Classification (GTDB taxonomy): domain Bacteria; phylum Bacteroidota; class Bacteroidia; order Flavobacteriales; family Flavobacteriaceae; genus Postechiella. The sequence goes on along the minus strand of CALKXS010000194.1, from coordinate 7,658 downwards.
ATAATAAGTGGCATATCTAAATCGTTAATAACTAAATTAATACCTGAGAGTCTTATTACTTCATGTAATTGATGTCTTCTTTCATTGATATTTCCATATCTAGGCATGAATATTCTAATTTGTCCGCCTTGTTGATTTACCATTCTTGGTGCCTCAAAAGACATTGAAGAAATTTCGGTTTCTGGTAGATAAGGTACTACCTCAGATGATACATATAATATCCTCTTATCTTTCATATATTGTATTTTATTGTTTTCTTAATGTCATATTAAAACCGTCTTATAGCAAAAAATGTACCGTAATAAAAGTGTTAAATATGTCTTGTTTTTGAAAATTCAAGATAAAAAACATACAAAAGTACAAAATTTTATGCAAGTTAGCCGTAAAATATTAAGTTTGCAGGCGTTAATTTTTATTAAATGTTGAAAGTTTTTACTGAAAAAGAACAGACTATAGCTGTTGTTAGTAGTTATAAGTCTAAAGGGTTGTCTGTTGGTTTTGTTCCAACAATGGGAGCTTTACATCATGGTCATTTGGCTTTGGTGGAAAAAGCACTAGATAACAATGATAAAGTTGTTGTGAGTATTTTTGTAAATCCAACACAGTTTGATAACAGTGAAGATTTAAAAAAATACCCAAGAACATTAGGTAATGATGTTAAGTTATTAGAAACATTAAGTAAAGAAAAAATTATAGTTTATGCACCTACAGTTGATGATATTTATGAAGGTTATGCTGTTTCACAATCTTTTGATTTTGATGGATTAGAGTTTGAAATGGAAGGTAGGTTTAGGCAAGGCCATTTTGATGGTGTAGGTACCATAGTTAAACGTTTCCTTGAGATTGTTAAGCCACATAACGCCTATTTTGGCGAAAAAGATTTTCAGCAACTTCAAATAATTAAGAAGTTGGTAGAAAAATATAATATGCCTCTTAATATTATAGGATGTAAAATTTATAGAGAGACCAGCGGTTTAGCTATGAGTTCTAGGAATACACGATTAAAGCCAGAGTATAAAAACGAAGCACCGTTTATTTATGAAACTTTAAAAGCTGCCAAAAAACGTTTTGACACAAATAGTGCTAATAAAGTAACAAAATGGGTAGAGAAACAATTTAGTAATGATAATATATTAGAGTTAGAATATTTTATTATTGCTGATACTGATACTTTAAAAACCGTTAAAAAAAGATCAAACAAAAAGACATATAGAGCGTTTATTGCTGTGTATGCAGATGATGTTAGACTTATTGATAATATCGCGTTAAATTAATTATCTTTGCCTCATGCAAATTCAAGTAGTAAAATCTAAAATTCACAGGGTAAAAGTTACCGGAGCAGATCTTAATTACATTGGTAGTATAACTATTGATGAGGATTTAATGAACGCTGCTAATATAATACAAGGAGAAAAAGTTCAAATTGTAAATAATAACAATGGAGCAAGACTAGAAACTTATGCTATTCCTGGGCCTAGAAATAGTGGTGAAATCACATTAAATGGAGCAGCAGCTAGATTGGTTTCTCCTGGTGATGTGCTTATTTTAATTACCTATGCTTTCATGGATATTGAAGAGGCAAAAGTTTTTAAGCCTTCTTTGGTGTTCCCAGACGAGACTACAAATCTTTTGAAATAACAAAAATTGAATAAAAAAGCATTAAATATTCTAAAAATTGGGATCCCATTATTATTGGGAGTCTTTTTAGTTTGGTATTCTTTGTCTAAGGTGTCTATTCAAGGGTTAATGGTTTATATAAAAAAAGCCGATTATACTTGGATTGTATTAGGTATGTTTTTAGGGTTGTTAAGTCATTTGTCTAGAGCTTATCGTTGGTTGTTCCAATTAGAACCAATGGGGTGTAAAGTACGATTTGGAAATAGTGTCATGGCAGTTTTTGCTACTTATTTAATAAATTATACTATTCCAAGGGCTGGCGAGGTTGCAAGAGCTTCTATTCTAACAAACTATGAAGGTGTCCCTTTTGATAAAGGATTTGGAACTATTGTAGCCGAACGTATTGCAGATTTAATAGTAATGTTAGGGATTATTGCGGTGACATTATTTCTTCAATTCGATTTTATCTATGGTTTTTTAATAGAAAAATTCAATCCAATAAAAATTATTGTTGCCTTTTTTGGTTCATTAGTTGTGGTCTTAATTTTCTTTATGCATATGAAGATTAGTCAGTCAAAAATAGCATCAAAACTAAAAGGCTTTGTAAATGGTATAATAGAAGGAGCTACGAGTATTTTTAAAATGAAAAAGAAATGGGCTTTTATATTTCATACACTTTTTATTTGGAGTATGTATCTTTTTATGTTTTATATAACCTCTTTTTCTATTCCAGAGTTGGAAGGTATTTCAATGGGAGCTGTATTGATAGGTTTTATTTCTGCTAGTTTTAGTATAGCTGCAACAAATGGAGGTATTGGTTCTTATCCTTTGGCAGTTTTTGCTGCATTTTCTATTTTTGGTATAGCTGAAGAGCCTAGTATTGCTTTTGGTTGGATTATGTGGGCGTCTCAAACTTTAATGATTATTATTTTTGGAGGACTTTCTTTAATGTATTTACCTATATACAACAGGAAAAGAAACTCATTGAGATAAGATTTATTTCTAATTGTATTACTTTGAAAAGTCTTACCTTATTTATTACCTTGGTACTATCAATCCCAAAAAAAATATATAAAAAATGAAACATTTTTTTTCTGTTTTAATATTTCTAATTTCTATACATTTTGCAATAGCTCAAGTTAAATACGAGACTATTGAGTCTTTTAAATTAGGAGAAGCTCGTCAGCTTAAAATTCAATTACCTAGAGGATACGATAAAAGTATTGAAAAAACGTATCCGTTATTTGTTGTTTTAGATGGCGATTATTTGTTTGAAGCTGTTGCTGGAAATACTGATTACTATTCCTATTGGGAAGATATGCCTAATGCTATTGTTGTTGGGGTAAATCAATTTGAAAAACGTTTTGAAGATTGTATGTATTCAGAGCAAAATTCTTTACCTATTGAAACAGGAGCTAGTTTTTTTGAGTTTTTGGGAATGGAATTGATACCTCACATCGAAACAAAATATAGAACAGGGAGCTTTAAAGTTGCTATTGGTCATGGGGAAACTGCAAATTTTATCAACTATTATTTGCTTAAGCCGGAACCTTTATTTAATGGGTATATTGTCATAAGTCCTAAGTTAGCACCAAATATGTTAGATTATATTCCAGAGCGTTTAGCTAAATTACAGAGTAAAACTTTTTACTATTTAGCGAATACGAATAACGATTCTAAATCTGTAAAACAGATGACTGAAGAGTTGAATAAGGATATATTAAGCATAGAAAATGAAAATTTAAAATATAGTTTTGATAGTTTCGAAGGACCAACACATTATTCTGTTCCAACCCATGCTATTCCAAACGCAATTGAACATATTTTTAGTGTTTTTCAACCCATATCTAAAAAAGAGTACAAAGAAACGATTCTTGAACTTGAGATATCTCCAGTGGTTTATTTGGAGGAAAAATATCAAACTATATTAGATTTATTCGGAATTGAAAAACAAATTCTTCTTAATGATTTTAAAGCTGTTTCTGCTGCGATTGAAAAAAATGAGACTTATGAGTATTTTGAACAATTAGGTAAAATGGCTAGGAAACAATATCCAGAAACACTGCTAGGGAGTTATTATTTAGCGCGTTTTTATGAGGAGACTGGTGAGCCCAAAAAAGCAATGAGAACATATCAATCAGCTTATTCCTTAAGCGAAATAGCTGGAATTACAAAAGATTTAATGTTAGAAAAAGCAGATGCTATAAAACAGGATTTTGGTTATTAATTTAAAAGAAACTTCTACAAAGGAGGAATAATGATATGGCTAAAGCAAAAACAACTTTTTTTTGTCAAAACTGCGGCAATCAATATGCTAAATGGCAAGGTCAATGTACGGCTTGTAAGGAATGGAATACTATTGTAGAAGAGGTTATTATAAAGCCAGAAAAGAGTAATTGGAAAACGCCAGCGTCCTCCAAAAAAAGAGCTTCTCAACCATTAAGAATTAAAGATATTGATGTTTCAAAAGAGCCTAGATTAGATACGTTTGATTCTGAGTTTAACCGTGTTTTAGGAGGAGGAATTGTTCCAGGTTCATTAACGTTACTCGGTGGTGAGCCGGGGATTGGAAAAAGTACACTTTTGCTTCAAGTGTCATTAAAATTACCTTATAAAACATTGTATGTTTCTGGAGAAGAGAGTCAGAAGCAAATAAAAATGCGTGCTGAACGTATTAATCCTGAAAACAACAATTGTTATATTCTTACAGAAACTAAAACTCAAAATATCTTTAAACAAATTGAGTCTTTAGACCCAGATATTGTCATTATTGACTCTATTCAAACATTGCATAGCGATTATATAGAGTCGTCTTCTGGAAGTATATCTCAAATAAAAGAATGTACTACAGAACTTATAAAATTTGCAAAAGAAACTGCTACACCTGTAATTTTAATTGGTCATATTACAAAAGATGGAAATATTGCTGGACCTAAGATTTTAGAACATATGGTAGATACAGTTTTACAGTTTGAAGGCGATCGTAACCATATTTTTAGAATTTTAAGAGCGAATAAAAACCGATTTGGGTCTACTAGTGAATTAGGTATTTATGAAATGCAAGGTTCTGGGTTAAGAGAGGTTTCTAATCCTTCAGAAATTCTTATTTCAAAAAGAGATGAAGAGTTGAGTGGTAATGCTATTGCTGCGACTCTAGAAGGTATGCGCCCTTTAATGATAGAAGTGCAAGCTTTAGTTAGTACTGCTGTTTATGGGACACCACAACGTAGTGCGACTGGTTTTAATGCTAAGCGATTAAATATGTTATTAGCTGTTTTGGAAAAACGTGCTGGTTTTCGTTTAGGGGCAAAAGATGTCTTTTTAAATATAACTGGAGGTATTACAGTAGATGATCCTGCTATAGATTTGGCAGTTGTGGCATCTATTTTGTCTTCAAATGAAGATGTAGCGTTGCAAAAAGATTTTTGTTTTGCTGCAGAAGTTGGTTTATCTGGAGAAATTCGTCCTGTTCAACGTATAGAACAGCGTATTTTAGAAGCAGAAAAATTAGGGTTCTCAACTATTTTTGTGTCTAGATACAATAAAATATCATTGAAAAATATAGGTGTTAAAGTTCAATTAATTTCAAAAATTGAAGATTTAGTTGGGTCTGTGGTTTAATGAGTTCTCCCTTATTTACAATCTTAAAAATGTATTAGTTATTGATTATAGTGTATTTAATATGATTGTTTTTTAGTTGAATAGAATTAGTTTTTAATTGATAATTAAGGTCTCTCCACTCGTACATCTAATTTGTTATGAAAATAAGATCTCTTTTTACTCTCTTGGCCTTATTTGTGTTTGGTTATACCTATACGCAAAATTTTGGACTTACTATATTTAACTAGACAGTAAGAACAGAGATTCAAGGTTAATAACTTAACTTTGAATTATGTCCAAAAGACAAAGAAATCACACAATAGAATTAAAATAGAAAGCTATATAATTAAGCTATTCTCGGAGCAATGTTTCCCAGGACATGTTAAGCTAAAACAGGCTGATGAACAGCGAAAGATTACAACATTGAAGAGGCAATTAAAAGATATGGTATTAGAACGCTATATCTTAAAAAAGGCAATCAGCATCTTTTCCGAGAGCAACAGGAAAAATTTAGGTTCATAAAACAGCATAAATTGAAATTTCAAGTTGAAAAGATGCGCCGTGTATTAGCGGTGAGTAAAAGTGGTTATTATAATTGGTTAAGACAAGGTTCTTCAATGCCATAGATTTACAATCAAAAGTTAACATCACTTATATCTATTGTTTTTGTTGAGATTTCATTAGCTTCTATACCATTTTCAATAATAGTACATAATTGATCTTGAATTCTTTGAATGACATCTCGTACTTTTTTTAATAATATAGAATTACTATTTTGAGTTACACACTTAGTGTCTGTTTTATATTTTCTTGATACATTGGTTTAGCAAGAACCATTCTTTCTATTGTTTTATGAAAAATACTGTTTTTAAATTGAGAACGATTAATCCTAAAGCAAAATTCATCAAAGTAAGCTTGTATATGCCATTTAGTAACATGAGTAGGAATTGCTCTCTGCCAAGATTTTAATTGCATTATAACGATATGAAGTTCTTTAAAGTTTTTTCCATTGTTGCTTCATTTTTGTTCAATATCATATTCATTTTTCAAGGGTTCATATCCTCTTCATTTATCAGTGATTACTTTTGCAGTTTTACAAATATACGCTTCAAATATAGGGGGTAGTGATTTAGCTGAATAATCATCGATAGCTTTTACATAAACTCTTTTAATTTGGTTTTTATTACTTAGTTCTACAGCTATTACAGCTTTTTTCTTTTTAGAATCGTAACTTCTTCCTTGTTTCCCTTCTTCTTTTCCACCAACGGTAAATTCATCTACATGAACCAATTTTGATAATGGATATTTCTGACTACTCTTCATTGCTTTTCTAACTTTCTGCATAAAAAACCAAGCGGTACCTTGTCGGATTTCAAAGCGTTTACCCATCTGAATACTTGAGACACTTTTTGAACTCGTGCTCATTTCAAAAACTACACAAAAAGCTTTTCGTAAGCCAAATTTAACCTTGTGAAATAAGGTATTTGCCGTTGAACTTTCCACATGATTACACTTATAGCAATGATATCTATAACCTGATTTCTCACAACCTTTGTCATGACCGCATTTTGAACATATAAAACCGCCTGACCATTTTATTTTTGACAAATATGCTTTACATGCTTCATCATTGGGTAGTTCTTTTATAAAGTTTAGTATACTTTGATATTCAAAATTATCCATGTTATTCATTTTAAAGGCTTTAAAATACAGAATTTAAATGACTAACTCAATATAATAATATTAATACGAATTTCATTAAAATAGGTTGATTAAAAATTAAACATTTAATTAGAGTCAATTATTAAATAATAAAAGCTCTCCGACCCAAAAAGAACTTACGAAAAAGTAGTTTTTTAATAAAAATTATTGGTCGTTGACCAAATTTAGATTGGCCAGATACTTGTCAATTTTAGTGCTAAGGAATATAACAATTCTAGATCTACTATTTCTTACTAGTCCAAAAAAGAGAGGTATAAGTATAAAAGGCAAAACAAAAATCACAAAACAAGCTGTAGGTATTTATAATCACCTAAGAACTCACTACAGTCTTTAACTAAGAAGACTCGCAGAAGTCATTTAAACCTAAATTAGATTCTTAGATTCAAGTCATAAACGCAACAGCTTTAGCTGTTATAAAATAACTCTTCATACTTTTCATTTAGTCTAGGCAAAATGAAAAGTGTGAAGAGTAGTAAAAAGTCTAAGTACATGACAAAAACTGAAATATATTAGTATCATTTTGATTTTCAGATTTTAGCAAAACATTAGCTGCAAAAGAAAGTTCATATTTAAAGATACTTTTGGCTTTTCTGCCATGTTTTTTGATTGTAATAGGATTGATTTAATGCAAGTATATTCCAATTTTATAGCACCAAACAAAAGCAATCATTATCAGTAATGATCAATTTTTCTATTCTTTCGATATCTTGTAAATGTGT
>CALKXS010000193.1 GCA_938003745.1 uncultured Algibacter sp. | reverse complement strand
GCGAATTTCGGGTTTGCTAAGCGAGGTAGAGATAGAAAAATAATCACTTATTTGAATTTGAAGCTTCTTTGTTAGTATCTTGTCCATCAAACTGTTTTAAGGTTTTTTGTATTAAGTTCCAACCTTAAAATACAACCTTTTTAAACAGTTTTTCAATTTTAAAAACGCTAAAACATCACTAAATTCAATACTTAAATCAAAAATTGAAGCAATTTTCGGGGGAGGGCTAGATAAATATAGAGTGAAATTTGGTTAAGAGTAATACCAACTCATGTAAGTAAATGGTATATACAAACCTATTTTGATGAATTCTGTTTTAGATTTAACAGATCTCAATTTCAACAAAGTATCTTTCATAAAACGATACAGAGAATGGTAATTTTCTAGAAGAGTAAACGAAAAACCTGTATTATTAATCGTAAAATTAGTAAAAATCTGTTATCCTTTAACATTAGTAATTGAGAACAAAATAATTGTAATTTGCAGCTTTTTTATGAGGAGTGTTTCAATTTTGCATAACGTTTTTAAGCATATGAATTCATGTCAAATAAAAGTAGCCGAAAATCATTGTAAAACCAAGTTTTCTATCCTCTTGAAATCTTCATATAAAGCATCAAAATTGTTGTTTACAAGTCATTCTGAAATAACTAAAAAACAATTCGCTAATAACTGTTTTAATTTTGTAAATTTGCCTGCGTTTATAAGCGCAACATGACAAGTAAGATAAAATACATATTTGTAACCGGTGGAGTTACATCATCTTTAGGAAAAGGAATAATAGCAGCATCTTTAGCTAAACTATTACAAGGACAGGGTTACAGAGTAACCATTCAAAAATTAGATCCGTATATAAATGTAGATCCAGGAACACTAAATCCCTACGAACATGGTGAATGTTATGTAACAGAAGATGGTGCAGAAACTGATTTAGATTTAGGACATTACGAACGTTTTTTAAACGTACCAACAAGTCAAGCAAACAACGTTACTACTGGACGTATTTACCAAAGTGTGATACAAAAAGAGCGTCGTGGTGAGTTTTTAGGAAAAACGGTACAGGTAGTTCCTCATATTACAGACGAAATAAAAAGACGTGTTCAATTACTTGGACAATCTGAAGATTATGATATTGTAATTACAGAAATAGGTGGAACTGTAGGGGATATTGAGTCTTTGCCATATATAGAAGCTGTTCGTCAATTACGTTGGGATTTAGGGGAAGATAATGGTCTTGTTATTCACTTAACTTTAGTGCCTTATTTATCTGCCGCAGGCGAATTAAAAACAAAACCTACACAACATAGTGTTAAAACATTAATGGAAAGTGGGGTCCAAGCAGATATTTTAGTTTGTAGAACAGAGCATGATTTACCTAAAGATTTAAGACGAAAATTGGCATTGTTTTGTAATGTAAAGGAAGAAGCCGTTATTCAATCTATTGATGCTTCTACAATTTACGATGTGCCTAATTTAATGCTAGATGAAGGTCTAGATAAGGTTGTACTTAAGAAATTAGGACTTAAAAGTACTGTTCCAGATATTTCAATTTGGAATAAGTTTGTGCACCGCCATAAAAACCCAAAATCTGAAGTAACTATCGGTCTAATAGGTAAATATGTTGAGTTACAAGATTCATATAAATCTATACTTGAAGCTTTTATTCATGCAGGTGCAGAGAATGAAGTAAAAGTAAAAATAGAATCTATTCATTCTGAATATTTAAATGATGAAAATATTAAACTAAAACTTGGTCATTTAGATGGTGTTTTGGTTGCTCCAGGTTTTGGAGAGCGTGGTATAGAGGGTAAAATAACAGCAGTTAAATTTGTTAGAGAAAACAATATTCCTTTCTTAGGTATTTGTTTGGGTATGCAGATGGCTGTTATAGAATTTGCGAGAAACGTTATTGGTATAGCAAATGCAAATTCTAAAGAAATGGATGCAGATACGCCAAATCCTGTAATTGATTTAATGGAAGAACAAAAAACTATTACTGAGAAAGGGGGAACAATGCGTCTTGGAGCTTGGTCTTGTGAGTTAACTCAAGATAGTATAGCTGGAAAGGTTTATAAAGAAGATGTTATAAAAGAACGTCACAGACACCGTTATGAGTTTAACAGTAATTATAAACCACAAATGGAAGCAGCAGGAATGCTTGCAACTGGTTTAAATCCAGATACAGGTTTGGTAGAGATTGTTGAAATTCCATCACATCCTTGGTTTGTTGGTGTTCAATATCACCCAGAATATAAAAGTACAGTAGCAAATCCGCACCCATTATTCGTGGCATTTGTAAAAGCAGCTCTAAGTAATAGGAAGAAGTAGAAAAATGTCAGTATGACATGAAATATACTATTGGATAGTTTTTTGATATGCTATCGTTATTCCTGTTAAAGGGAATAATAAATAAACTATAAGTCTAAACAGAATAATAGGTTATTCCGAATGTATATTCAGAATAACACCAACTAAAACATGGAAGAAAAGAAATTAGATATTAATTCGATTATAGGGTTTGTGCTTATTTTCGGAATTTTAGCATACATGCTTTGGCAAAATGCACCAACGCCAGAAGAGTTAGCAGAACAAGAAAAAGCTAAACAAGAGCAGGTTGAAGCAGAAAAAAAGGCTAAAGAAGATCGTCAAACTATTGTTACTACAGCAGAAGATTATACAGTTGGTAACGTTAGTGACCCATTACAATTAAAAAATAAATTAGGTGCATTAGCTTATTCTGAAAGTTTAGCTACTGGAGAAAATGAAACTCTAGTTGAAACAGATTTATTTGAATTGAAGTTTAATGGACGAGGAGGATATCTATCTGAACTAAAACTAAAAAAGTTTGTAGATTTTAATGATGCCCCTATTTATATTATTAAAGACAATAATGCGGCTTTCAATATTAATCTTGGAACAACGGATGGTAGAACGGTAAATACAAGAGATAGATACTTTCAACCAAACGTTTTTAAAAATGGAGAAAACACAATTGTTTCGATGAAACTTAAAGTGTCTGAATCTAAATTTTTAGAATACCGTTATGAGTTGAAACCTAATGATTATATGATCGATTTCAGTATTCATTCTCAAGGTTTAAGCGGTTTTATTAATAGTTCTCAAGCTATTAATTTAGATTGGAAATTAAAAACATACCGTCATGCCAAAAGTATTAGCTATGAAAATAGATATACAGAGGTTGTTTATGAACATGAAGATGGTAAGGATGATTATTTAGGGCAACAAGAAAAAACGGATGATGCTGCTGAAGATTTAACTTATGTAGCTTTTAAGCAACATTTCTTTACATCTATTTTATTGGCAGATTCACCTTTTAAAACTGCTGAGTTAGAGTCTGAAAACTTAGTACAAGATGAAGAAGTTGATACTGTTTATACAAAAACATTTACGGCTAAATTACCTTTGCAATTATATGGAGGAGAGCTTAATAAATCAATGGATTGGTATTATGGACCAAGTGATTATAAAACATTGGATGCTTATGGAAGAAATTTAGATGAAATTGTACCATTAGGTTGGGGGATTTTTGGATGGATTAATCGTTACTTATTCATACCTCTATTTGCATTTTTAGCAGGATTCTTACCATACGGTTTTGCTATTATTGTAATGACAATTTTGATAAAACTTATCATGTCGTTTGTACAATACAAACAATTTTTATCTCAAGCGAAAATGAAAATTCTTAAACCAGAATTAGACGTTATTCGTGAGAAGCATAAGGATAATAAAATGAAGGCGCAACAAGAAACAATGGCGTTGCAAACCAAAGCAGGAGCAAGTCCTATGGCGGGTTGTTTGCCTGCTTTAATACAATTACCTGTATTTTATGCCTTATTTCAATTTTTCCCTTCGGCTTTTGATTTACGTCAAAAAAGTTTCCTTTGGGTAAAAGATTTATCATCTTATGATGTCATTGCAGAACTTCCTTTTCCAATTCCTTTTTATGGAGATCATGTTAGTTTGTTTCCAATATTAGCCTCAATAGCTATTTTCTTTTACATGCGTTTAACAACAGGACAAAACATGCAATCACAGCCTCAACAAGAAGGTATGCCAGATATGGCTAAAATGATGAAGTACATGATGTATTTCTCTCCTTTAATGATGTTGGTTTTCTTTAATAACTATGCTTCAGGATTAAGTTTATATTACTTTATTTCTAACTTAATTAGCATTGGAATTATCTTAGTTATCAAGAACTTTATTTTAGATGAAGATAAAATTCATGCACAAATGCAAGAGAACAAAAAGAAGCCTAAAAAAGAAAGTAAGTTTCAAAGTAAAATGAAACAAATGATGGAGCAGGCAGAACAACAAAAGCAAGCACAGCAAAAAAGGAAAAAGTAATATTTCTTTTTAAACACAAATAAAAAAAGCTGCTAAATATATTTGGTAGCTTTTTTGCTATATACAATTTGAAAATAATATTTTTGTTTTATATTTCAAACGTCGCTTGATAGCAATTGAAAGTTTTAAATAATAAAAATTCATTTATGAGATTTTTTTACATCAGTTTATTCTTATTAGGAGTTAGTATAGTTTCAGCTCAAAGTATCAATCAATTTGATACTAATGGAAAGCGACATGGCATTTGGCAAAAGAAGTTTGATAAAACACAAGTACTTAGGTATGAAGGGGAATTTAGGCATGGTAAGGAAATAGGGCTTTTTAAATTTTATAAAAAGATTGATAATAGGCCCATTTTAACAGCGAGCAAACAGTTTAATGAAACTAACAATATAGCTCATGTTAAATTTTTATCTTCTAGAGGCAAAGTAATTAGTGAAGGTAAAATGGAAGGTAAAAAGTACATCGGAGAATGGAAATATTATCAGAGAAACTCAAATGGGTTATTAATACTTGAAAATTATGATGACTCTGGAAATCTAAACGGACTGCGTAACGTGTATTATAAAAACGGGCAAGTTGCAGAAAAACAACATTATGTAGGGGGAAAACTAGAAGGAGAATCTGTTTGGTATTCAGAACGCTCAGTAAAGATTAAAGAGTTTATTTATGTAAATGGAGAGTTGCATGGGGAATCTAAATATTATAATCCAAGAGGAGAACTAATTACCCAAGGGCATTATCAAAACGGTAAGAAGTATGGGATTTGGAGATTTTTTGAAAACGGAAAAATCACAAAACAAGAAGATTTTACTCACAAGAATAAATATAAAAAGAAAGTTCCTTAAAAATAAGGAGTTTTCTTTTTCATAAGCAATTTTAAGTTAGGCTATTATTAATCTAACCACTGACTAACGAACTAAAATATATTTTATGGTAGAGGCAGTAAGACAACCTTATTGATGGCATAATACTGTTTGAAGCCTGTATATCAACAGTAATTATTTTGCTTAGCCTCTTGTTTGGATCTGTTAAGGTTGCTCCACTTGTAATATTACCACTTAAAGTAGGTATTGTGAAATTATCTGTAAGAACAGAAGATTGTACATTTAAGCCATCACTATGTGATGATTTATATTGCTTTTAAAGTAGGTTCATCGATATCTGCTAAAGAACTTGTGCTTAATTCTGTTAACAGGTCTGCAAATAGATCGTTTGTTGGAGCAAGAACTGTAAATGGAGCTGTACCACTTAGTGTATTTACAAGGTTACCGTCTGCGTATTGTATCTTGTATTAAAAAAGCCAAACAATGAGTAGTTAATACGCTTCAAGAATGGTTAAATCCGTAGAATCAATCGTGATAATTTGATTACCATAACCATTACTATATGAGAATGATAACACTGCTATTAGAGAAAGGATTATAACGATTTTAAGAGCTGTTAATCTTTTCATGATTATATGTCTTTATTATTTTGTTTAGCGAATACATAAATAGTTTAAACGTAAAATAAAAAATCTAATTTTAACATTTCTATAATACTTAAAGTAAGCATCTTATTCTTTGAAATATATGTATCTTCGTATGCTAATTTTTGAAAGAATGGAACGCGTTATTATCGGATTATCTGGAGGAGTAGATTCTAGTGTTGCTGCTTATATCTTAAAAGAGCAAGGTTATGAAGTTATAGGTTTGTTTATGAAGAACTGGCATGATGATTCTGTGACTATTTCTAATGAATGTCCATGGCTAGATGATAGTAATGATGCGATGCTAGTTGCAGATAAATTAGGAATACCTTTTCAAACCGTAGATTTAAGTGAGCAATATAAAGAGCGTATAGTTGATTATATGTTTCATGAATATGAAAAAGGAAGAACACCGAATCCGGATGTACTTTGTAATAGAGAGATTAAGTTTGATGTGTTCATGAAAATAGCATTAAAGCTTGGAGCAGATTATGTAGCTACGGGACATTATTGTAGAAAAGATACTATTGAAAAAGATGGTAAATCTACTTATCGCTTATTAGCAGGTATAGATAGCAATAAAGATCAATCTTATTTTTTATGCCAATTATCTCAAGAACAATTGGCAAAATCATTATTTCCTATAGGTGAATTAACAAAACCTGAGGTGCGTGAGATTGCAACTAAATTAGATTTGGTAACTGCAGATAAAAAAGACTCTCAAGGACTTTGCTTTATAGGTAAGGTTAAATTGCCAGATTTTCTTCAGCAACAGCTTAAACCAAAAGAAGGTGTTATTGTAGAGGTGCCAAAAGAAAGTATAAAGTTTAACGATGCTATACCTCAATTCAATTCAAAAGAAGAAGAGCTTGTATATTTATCGCGTAAATTAAATTTTACTATTGATGACGGTAAAGTTGTTGGTAAGCATCAAGGAGCTCATTATTTTACTAAAGGCCAGCGAAAAGGACTTGGTGTGGGAGGTACAGTAGAACCATTGTTTGTAATAGACACTAACGTAAAAGATAATATTATTTATACGGGACAAGGTAAAGCGCATCCAGGAATTTATAAATCGGCTTTATTTGTTTCTAATGAAGAATTACATTGGGTAAGACCAGATTTAGAATTGCAAGCAGATGAAACTATGGTTGTTTTAGCTAGAATTAGGTACAGGCAAACTTTAGAAAATGCAAGACTGTATAAAGTAGATTCTGGCGTGTATGTAGAATTTGAAAATCTACAATGTGCAATTGCAGAAGGTCAATTTGTTGCTTGGTATTTAGAAGATGAATTAGTAGGTTCTGGAGTTATTTCGTAACTTGTCGTACCCAATAGGTTCGATATGAAAAAACAAACTCTTTTTTTTACTCTTCTTTGTTTTCAACTATTTCTTCAAGCTCAGGAAGATGCTTGGGTTTATCTAGTTGATAAAGATAATGTTTCATCATCATTATCAAATCCTATTACGATTCTTACTCAAAAAGCAATCGATAGGAAAAATTTGCATAATATTACTATTGATGAACGTGATGTTCCTGTAAATGAAAATTATATAGCACAACTTAAAGCTCAAATAGGTATTACTGTTATGGCAAAATCTAAATGGTTTAATGCTATACATGTTAGAGGAACTGAAATAAATATTGATGCTCTTCAAAATTTATCATTTGTAAGTTATATAGACTATGCCGATAAAGGTTTAAATACAACAGCTAAATTATCCAAGCAAAAACACCAATCAAAAATAGAGGCACTTACAACAACCTTTAATTATGGTAATGCATTAAATCAAATAGAAATGTTTAATGGAGATGAGTTGCATGTAGCAGGTTACACCGGAACAGGAATGACTGTTGCTGTTATAGATGCAGGGTTTCCTAATGTAAATACCATGGCGTCATTTCAAAGATTGCGTAGTGAAGGAAATTTACTAGGGAGTTATGATTTTGTTAATAGAAGAAATGATGTTTATACTAATACCGCAAGTAATCACGGTACATTGGTATTAAGTGATATGGCTGGTTATGTTGAAAATCAATTTGTTGGTACGGCTCCAGATGCATCATATTATTTGTTTATAACAGAAGACGCCCCAAGAGAAAACCCTGTAGAAGAAAGTTATTGGGTAGAAGCCACAGAACGTGCAGATAGTTTGGGAGTAGATGTTATTAATACGTCTTTAGGATATACCACTTATGATAATCCTAATTATAGCCATTCAGCTTTAGATATGGATGGTAAAACAACTTTCATAACAAAAGGAGCTAATATAGCTTTTAAAAAAGGATTACTATTAGTTACGTCTGCTGGTAATTCGGGAAATGATTCTTGGGGAATAGTTGGAGCACCGGCTGATGCTGCTGGAGTTTTAAGTATAGGTGCGGTTGATGCTTCTGGAGATTATGCTTTTTTTAGTTCTTTAGGAAATGCGACGCAACCCACTCAAAAACCAGATGTTGTAGCACAAGGATTAGTAAGTTATGTTATTACAGAAAATGATATTATAGGAACAGCAAACGGGACTTCATTTAGTTCGCCTATTTTAGCAGGAGGTGTTACATGTTTGTGGCAGGCACTTCCCAATAAAACCAATGAAGAAATTATGCAATTAATTAGAGAGTCTGGTTCTATATATACAACTCCTAACTTTCAACTAGGGTATGGTATTCCTAATTTGAATCAAGCTTTAACTACAGCATTATTAAATGAACCTAGAAAAGAAGAGTTAACAATAATTAAAATATTTCCAAACCCTTCAAATAATATACTGAATGTTGATTTTCCTGATTTTGCTAATGAAGCAGAAATACTCTTTTATGATGTTTTAGGGAAACTTGTTTTTAATATGAATACATTTTCTAGTAAAAACTCAATAGATATATCAGTTTTATCAAAAGGGGTTTATTTTTTGAAGATTTCATCCAACAAAAATTCAAAAACATTTAAGTTTATTAAAAATTAATGAGAAATAGAGTAACATCACTTTTTAAGATAGAACATCCAATTATTCAAGCAGGAATGATTTGGAACAGCGGATGGCGTTTAGCTTCAGCAGCAAGTAATTCTGGAATATTAGGGTTGTTAGGAGCAGGCTCAATGTATCCAGAAGTATTGAGAGAACATATTCAAAAATGTAAAAAAGCTACATATAATCCTTTTGGTGTCAATGTACCAATGTTATATCCTAATATTCAGGAATTAATGGATATTATAGTTGAAGAAGAAGTGAGAATTGTTTTTACATCTGCTGGTAATCCAAAAGCATGGACTACTTGGTTAAAAGAGCGAGGTATTACGGTTGTTCATGTGGTAAGTAGTTTAAAATTCGCTTTAAAAGCTCAAGAAGCTGGAGTTGATGCTATTGTTGCTGAGGGTTTTGAAGCTGGTGGGCATAATGGTAGAGATGAAACAACAACGTTGGCACTTATTCCAATGGTTAAAGAACATTTAAAGATTCCGTTAATTGCAGCGGGGGGAATTGCTACAGGAAAAGCGATGCTTGCCACTATGATTTTAGGAGCAGATGGTGTACAAATTGGTAGCCGATTTGTAACTAGCGAAGAAAGTTCAGCTAATATAGCGTTTAAAGAAGCTATTGTAAATGCTAAAGAAGGAGATACAGAGTTAACATTAAAAGAATTATCTCCAGTTAGGTTGATTAAAAATAAGTTTTATAATGAAATTCAGGAACTATATAAGATATCACCGTCTGTAGAGCAAATTAAAGAATTGCTGGGTAGAGCGAGAGCTAAGAAAGGGATGTTTGAAGGAGATATAGATCATGGAGAGTTAGAAATAGGCCAAGTTTCAGGATTGATTCATGATATTAAACCTGTATCAAAAATTGTTGAAGAAATAGTAAAAGAATTCAAAGACGCTAAACTTAGAGTTAGCGAATTATAGATATTTAATATATTCAAAAAAATAGAATAAGATGAATAAAGAAAACTTTAGACGTACTGTTTTATTTTGGTTTAAAAAACCAAGTAATAATGCAGACAGAGCTACGTTTGAAACTTCTTTAAAGCAATTTACAGATCATTCAATTTACGTACAAAATAAGCATATTGGAGTCGCTCCAGTTTCAAAGAGGGATGTGGTTGATTCTAGTTTTACATATTGTTTAACAGTTAGTTTTCTCTCTAAAAAAGATCAAGATGAACCAGCTCATTTAAAGTTTATAGATACGTGTAGCCATTTATGGGATAAAGTTGTGGTTAATGACTCTATTTCTATTTAGGGTGTAAAGGTTTCAAATTACTAAATATTAAAAATAAACTTTAATGAGTCAAAAACAAATTACTTTAACTCTTTCATGTTTAATATTATTTTTATTAGGGATCAGTTGTAATAAAGCTAAGCCTAAAAATAAAAAGCCAAATGTACTTTTTATTATGATGGATGATTTAGGTTATGGACATTTTGGAATATATAATGATACGATTTCAACATCAGATTATAATCCTTATTTCGTGAGTTTGGTTGATAGCCTACAGGATTACTCCTTAGAGAAATCTTTAGAGTTTTCTAAAACTGCTATTCCTACTTTATCTACATTAGCAAAAGAAGGCGTTATTTTTACAAAAGCGCATACAAGTAGTAATATTTGTGCGCCTTCAAGACTTGGTATTGCTACTGGAACTATTCAAAATAAATTTGGAGTATATACAAATAGCGATTGCGAAAAAAAAGGAATAGTTCAGGGTACTCATCTTGCTGAAAAATTACAAGCATTAAATTATAAAACGGCACACATTGGTAAATGGCATATCGGAAAAAAAGACAAGCAGGTTATTAAAGATGTTTTGGTAAATAGTGGATTAGATGAAAATATAAACATAAATAATTTAAAAAAATCACATCTAAAAGTTTACAATCAAATTAAAAATAGCGGCTATTTTGGGTCAGTAACACCTGAGCATAACCCATTAAATAATGGATTTGATTATTATTATGGATATAATTATTGGGCGAGTCAATTTTATAATTCGAATATAGTTTGGGAAAATTTTAAGCATGCTGGTAAGCAGGAAGGTTATAATACAGATGTATTTACAGATAAAGCATTGAACGTTATGGCTGATGCTATAAATGAAGAAAAGCCTTTTTATGTGCAACTTCATTATCATGCGGTACATGATTCATTAGAACCAAAAGCACCAGAGATATATTATAATAAATTTGATTCAGATTCTTATGATTTAAATAATTTTTATGCACATATAAATGCTGTAGATAGCAATGTTGATAGAATTGTTAAGTTTCTAAAATCTAAAGAAGAATATAAGAATACCGTTATTGTTTTTACTTCAGATAACGGGGCAATGGCTGGTGGGGCTTATAGCGGACATAAAACAGGTTCTCCATTACCTGCAAACACACCATTTTCGGGGCATAAAGGTACATTATACCAAGGAGGTGTTCGCGTGCCAATGTTTGTACATTGGCCAAACGGTATTAAAAGAGCTAAAATTTATAATGACTTAGTATCAACTATGGATATTTTGCCAACATCTATAGATGTTGCAAGAGGAACTATACCAACGAATATAGACGGAAAAAGTTTGTTGCCATTATTAAATTCAAGTGACAGTAAACCAGTGCATAACCATTTAACATGGTCTGGACTACATGCATACAAATGGGGATACCTAATAACAAAATCGACTAAAACACATAGCACAGAATCAAGATTTGCACCACCAGCTTGGGTTGTTGTAAAAGGTGATTATCTACTAAGATATACTGGGATTTTAGAAAAAGGCGTGTATTTAGATTATATGGAAGGGAGGGAACCAATTATTGAATTATTTAATATTAAAAATGATCCTGCCGAGTTAGATAACCTTGCTTCTCAATTTCCAGATAAGATAAAAGAATTAACAACTATTTATTACGAAGATTCAAAATTATTTTTGCCATCTATAGATTGGAAAAAATCTAAATGGAAAGAACTTCAGAAAAGAGAATAAAAAAAAGAAAAAATTAACTTCCTTTTTATTAAAAAGCGTTGAGCTTTGATTATTTTGAATCCCTTAAAAATAGTTTGCAAAATGTTTCTATGTATTAATTAGTTCGAGTAGAGAGACGCTTATAAAAGCGACGCGAAAATACGATAAAAGATCACTTTTACAAGTTGAAATAATGATGTTTTATTAATATTTGTTAATAATTAATTGTTTTAAAAAAGAAGAACTTAATAGTTATTAAAAGTTTAGGGTATAGATTACTTTTGCCAAATGCAATTACAGGATTACACAAAAGAGTTTAAATATAATTGGCAACTTGCTGCTCCAGTTATGCTGGGTATGTTGGGACATACCTTTGTAAGTTTTGTAGATAATATCATGGTAGGCCAATTGGGAACAGCACAATTGGCTGCAGTTTCCTTAGGAAACAGTTTTATGTTTATTGCCATGTCTTTAGGTATAGGTTTTTCTACAGCAATAACCCCTCTGGTTGCAGAGGCAGATACTGCTAAAGATTTTATTAGAGGTAAATCTACATTTAAGCATGGTTTATTTTTGTGTATAGTTTTAGGCGCTTTGCTTTCTGTTTTAATTTTTGTTGCAAAACCTCTTATTTACTCTATGAAACAACCAATAGAGGTTGTTGAATTGGCAATACCATATTTAAATTTAGTAGCGATTTCTCTAATTCCTTTAGTTATTTTTCAAGGTGTTAAGCAATTTAGTGATGGGCAATCATTAACTAAATACCCTATGTATGCAACGTTGCTAGCTAATATTGTTAATATTGTTTTAAACTATGTATTGATTTTTGGGAAGTTTGGCTTTCCAGAATTGGGTATAGTAGGAGCAGCTTACGGTACTTTGGTATCTCGATTTGTAATGGTAATTCATTTATGGTATTTACTTAAAGGTAAAGAGAAATCTAAAGCATTTGTTACAGATGTTAAGTTGTTTGTTTTAGATACGTTGATGCTAAAAAAGATTATTAATTTAGGAGCACCAAGCGCTATGCAAATGTTTTTTGAGGTTGCTATATTTACTGCTGCCATTTGGTTAAGTGGTTTGTTAGGTAAAAATGCACAAGCAGCAAACCAAATAGCACTTAATTTAAGTTCAATGGCATTTATGGTTGCTATGGGGTTAAGTGTAGCTGCTATGGTAAGAGTTGGTAATCAAAAAGGATTAGGAAACTATTTTGAATTAAGACGAATTGCAGTTTCAATTTTTCTATTTGGGATTATTTTAGCGGTAGGTTTTGCTCTTTTGTTTTTTGTTTTTTATACCGAGTTGCCAATGTTATATTTAGACGGTAAGGATGCCGAAAACGCTTTAGATAATGCCGAAGTATTAAGAATAGCATCAAAATTATTACTGGTAGCTGCAATTTTTCAAATAAGTGATAGTATTCAGGTTTTAGTATTGGGCGCTTTACGCGGATTACAAGATGTTAAAATCCCTATGTTTCTTGTATTTATATCCTATTGGATTATTGGTTTTCCTATAAGTTGGTTTTTAGGAAAAGAAGAGACTTATGGTAGTAGCGGTATTTGGTTAGGTTTACTAGCTGGTTTAACTACAGCTGCAATTTTATTATATATTCGATTTAATTATTTGACAAAAAAGCTAATTTTGTCTAACAACTAACAACTAAATAAAGCTAAAACATATGAGCCTTCCAAAATTTATATTAGGTGATAACACAGAGTTTCCAAATGCTATTTATGTTATTCATACAGAATTTCCTAGATTTATTATTAATTTAGAAGATGATGAGGTTGAATGGTTTGAAGATTTTGATAGAGAAGATGAAAAAGAATTAGAAGGAGAAACTGAAAATGCTATCAAGGAAGCTACAGAGTTTTATGATAACGAAGTGGCTAAATACGACGAGTAATTGCGTTAGGTATAGAAGCCTTTTTAATAACTGTTGATATTCTTAATTTTTTGCTTTTTTGCAAAAAAAATATAGTGTACAGCCCAATTCAAAGGTAACTCCAAAAAATATATTAAGTATGATTGAACAACTTTTACAAAACGATACCGAACTATTTTTGTTTTTAAATAATTTAGGATCACCAAGATGGGATACCATCTGGTTAATTGTCACAGATAAATTAACGTTTATTCCCTTATATGCTGTTTTACTTTATTTGTTATACAAGAAGTTTGGTTTAAAATCTATGTTGGTTTTTGTGGTAGTTGTGGCTTTAATGATAGCATTTACAGATCAAATTACAAATGTTTTTAAACGCGGTTTTCAACGTCCTAGACCTTGTAGAGAGAGTCATTTAATAGACCAAATGCGATTTATTGCAGTACGCTGTGGTAAATACGGATTCTTTTCTGGGCATTCATCAAACTCTATGGCAGCAGCGGTATTTGCCGGTTTAATGTTAAAATCGTATTGTAAGAATTTGATCTTTATCTTATTAATTTGGAGTCTTATTGTGGCTTATAGCAGAATTTATGTTGGTGTTCATTATCCGTTAGATATTGTTTGCGGATTAACCTTTGGAGCATTTACCGGTTTTATATTTTACAAAATTGGAACTTATGCTATTAAACGTTTTGTTAAGGCGTAATTAATCTTTTAAATTAAGTAAATAACCCGCAGCGGCAAAGGCTGTTGTTTGATTATTTTCTATGAGTTGCAATTGCTTTTTAAGCTCTGTTTTTATTTTTTTTTGATTAAAGAAATCTGATTTCAACTGATTTTCTATAGTTTGAATCAACCAAAATTTATTTTGCTCGTTTCGTTTTGCGTAGAAGAAATCATTTTGATTGGTAATAGTGGTGTATTCTAATATAAGATCCCAAATATCATCTATACCTTCGTTGTTAAGCGCACTACAAATAGACACTTTGGGTTGCCAATTTGATGCTTTTTCTGGGTAGAAATGAAGCGCTCTATTAAATTCTGCTTTTGCAAGTTTGGCAGGTTTTAAGTTGTCGCCATCGGCTTTATTAATAATTATAGCATCTGCCATTTCAATAATACCGCGTTTTATACCTTGAAGTTCGTCACCGGCTCCTGCTAATTTTAGTAACAAAAAGAAATCTACCATAGAATATACAGTGGTTTCGCTTTGCCCCACACCAACAGTTTCAATAAGAATAACGTTAAAACCTGCAGCTTCGCAAAGAATAATACTTTCCCGTGTTTTTCTGGCAACACCACCAAGAGAATCTCCAGATGCAGAGGGGCGAATAAAAGCATTCTTATCTTGTGCCAAACTTTCCATTCGGGTTTTGTCACCCAAAATACTGCCTTTGGTTATAGAGCTACTAGGGTCTATAGCTAAAACAGCTATTCGTCTTCCTAAAGAAGTTAAATGCTTACCAAAGGTTTCTATAAAGGTGCTTTTGCCAACCCCAGGAACACCAGTGATACCTATTCGTATAGATTTATTGGCGTGCGGTAAACATTGTTTTATTATGGTGTTTGCTTTGTCTTGATGTTTTTTATTTTTACTTTCAACCAAAGTAATGGCTCTACTTAGAGCCGTAATGTTTTTGTTTAGAATTGAAGATACAAGGTCTTGCTCACTTGGTTGTATTTTTCTTTTAGTTTTAATGTTTTTTATAGAAGATATATTGGTGATTTCGGAAATTGAAATACCTTCTTTTTCTGTTAAAGCTGATTTTTTATTTTTTGCCACGAAATTTTATTATGATACTCTAAAATACAACTTTAATTTTTTTTGAAAGAAGCTAAATAACTGATTACTGTTAACTTATTTTAAGGGTACATTAACTTTAATATCATCCCAAGCCATAGTTAAACTTAAATTATCGGTAGAGTTATCAAAAGAAATAGTGAATTGTTCTACAGTGTTTTTTATTTGCTCTACAGATACTAAAATATTTACAGCATCAAAAGCAGGTTCTCTCATAGGTTTCATTTCCATATCTACACCCCATCTATAAAGTTTTTTATTAAAAATAACATTCCAAATAGTATCGTTCGGGATTGTCCAAAGCGTGTATTTTCCAGCTTGAAGTGAATCGTTTCCTATTTTTAAAGGTTTATTAGTTTCAAAAGTGGTTGCTTCATTAGCTCCAGTTCTCCATACTTTATTAAAAGGTACTAAGGCACCAAAAACGTGACGTCCTTTTTTAGAAGGTCTGTTATAAAAAACTTTCAGTTTTAAATCGTTTAATTTAAATTCAATGGTATCTTTAGGGCTTAACCTTTTAGCGAATATATCATTGCCAAAGTATGAATAGGTAAACATACCAACAGCAACAACTAATAAAATAGTCATAATCTGTTTTAAAAAAGTGTTCATGATAATGAGGGTTTTTACGCGTTAAAGATACTTTATTTACTTATAAACCGTAAAGGTAAAACATATATTTCTTTAACTTTGTTATATTGATAAAGAAAGAAATAATCTCTTTTTGTCACATCATTATTTTTGATCGCTTTTTAAATGAACTAACAATAACCAAAAGAACAACCAGCATGTTGCAAGTTGGCATTATTGAACAATGTAAACAGAATAATCGCAAAGCATAATTGTAGTTACACAACCAGTACTATGATGGGATGTATATTGTGGTGAACCTATTTTTAAAGGATACCGCCGATACAGAAGATGTGGTACAAGAAGCTTTTACTAAACTACATCAATTAAAATAGAGATTGCTTTTGAGGCTTGTTTAAAACGTATTGTTGCTAATAAGAGTTTTGATTTCTTAAAATCTAAAAAACAGTTACTTGTTGAGTTAGATGGGGTTTACTGGAATACTTACTTTTATTCGGACATAATTTTAAAGATTTTAAGACAGAAATAAATATCTTGAAATTATAAAAAAAGCGTTTACAAATTAGAGTTTAAAAAGGAAGTTATTTGATTAGGTTCCCAACAGGGAAATATTAAAGGATTAGTAGAGGAATTAGGTGTTAATTGATGTTCAACGTAGCTACAAATGGCTGAAAGATTCAAAGAAATAACCTTATAGCCTAGATATAAAATTATCTAATTCTAATAGTGTTAGTATTGTTACTCGGTAGATTCAAGTCATAAACGCAACACTATAGTTTTGAATTATAAATTCATTAAACTTTTCATTAGTTGTTAAGAAGTTATATCTTTTTCTGGGTCTATTATTTAATTTTTCAACGGCATCATTTACCTGTTGGATTTTGATGTTATCAAAGTTAGATTTTTTTGGGAAATACTATCTTATTAAGCCATTTAAATTTTCGTTTGCTCCCCTTTACCAACTGTGGTAGGGCTTGGCAAAGTAAAAATCGATATTTAATTCTTCTGCTATAGCTTTATGGTTAGTAAATTCTTTTCCATTATCCGAAGTAATGGTATGAATAAAGGGTATCCAAGGTTCTAAGAGTTCAATGGTTTTAAGCTCTATCTGTTTAGCTTCTTTACTATTAACATATGCCGTTTTTAAGAATCCTGTGGCTTTATCATTTATAATAAGTAAGGCACCTTTATGACCTTTGGCAATAGTTAAGTCTATTTCTAAATCGCCAAATTTTTATTTTTATCTACTATTTCAGGGCGTTTTTCTATATCAACCCTACCTAGCATTATAGCGTTTCTCACGAGCTCTTAAATACTTGTAGAGCACTCCGCCTTGCTTTTTGTCTTGCCAAATAATTGATAAATTCACTCAAGATTGACACAAGGGACATCACGTATCTTAGAATACCAAGCAATCTATTATGTAATATAATACTCTCTTAATTAATTAGTTGTAAAAAACATAATGTCTTGAGCCAAGCGAATCGATTTAGGCTTATAGGATTAACTTTGGTGGTATTTCTCTTGAAATAGTAGATTTGTGAACGCCAATACTTTTGGATATTTCTGTAAAACGATTTCCTTGATTTTGCAAATAGTAGATTTCACATCTTTGATATCTTTCTAAATGAGCCATTATTTTCAAGTTTTTGCGACCTAAAAATATAACCTTTTTAAAACTCTTCATACTTTTTCATTTTGCCTAGGCAAAATGAAAAAGTATGAAGAGTTTTTTTATAACAGCTAAAGCTGTTGCGTTTATGACTTGAATCTAAGAATTAAATTATAACTTCTTTGCATTTTTAACTTTTTGGTTTGTTACGGCAATATCTATAACATCACTCATATCTGACACATAATGGAATGTTAAACCCTTTAAATATTCAGGTTTAATTTCTTCTATATCTCTTCTATTGTCTTCACAAAGTAATATCTCTTTAATTCTTGCACGTTTAGCAGCCAAAATCTTTTCTTTAATTCCACCAACAGGAAGTACTTTACCTCGTAATGTAATTTCACCTGTCATAGCTAAGCTTTTCTTCACTTTTCTTTGTGTAAATAAAGACACTAACGATGTTAACATAGTTACACCTGCACTTGGTCCATCTTTAGGCGTTGCGCCTTCTGGCACGTGAATATGTACATTATACTTATCAAAAACTGTAGGATCAATTCCAAAAGTATCAGCATTTGCTTTAATATATTCCATAGCAATGGTAGATGATTCTTTCATTACCTTACCTAGATTACCTGTTATAGAAAGCGCTCCTTTACCTTTAGATAAAATAGATTCTATAAAAAGAATATCACCTCCAACACGTGTCCATGCTAAACCAGTTACAACACCGGCAACATTATTATTTTCGTACTTATCTCGTTCTAATTTTGGTCCGCCTAAAACTTCAATAACATCTTCATTAGAAATTTTCACATTATACTCCTCTTCCATAGCAATATTTTTTGCTGCGTAACGCACCATTTTAGCTATTTGCTTTTCTAAACCACGAACACCAGATTCTCTCGTATAACCCTCTACAATTTTTTCTAATTGAGGTTTTGCAATTTTTATATGTTCATCTGTTAAACCATGGTCTGTCACCTGCTTTGGTAATAAGTGACGTTTACCAATTTCAACCTTTTCTTCAATGGTATAGCCAGTAACATTAATAATCTCCATTCTATCTAATAATGCAGGTTGGATGGTATTAAGACTATTTGAAGTAGCGATAAACATAACTTTAGATAAGTCGTAACCCATCTCTAAAAAGTTATCGTAAAACTCACTATTCTGTTCTGGATCTAACACTTCCAACATGGCAGAAGAAGGGTCTCCTTGATGTGAATTTGATAATTTATCAATTTCATCTAAAACAAAAACAGGGTTTGATGTTCCCGCTTTTTTCAAACTTTGAATAATACGCCCTGGCATAGCACCAATGTATGTTTTTCTATGCCCACGAATTTCTGCTTCATCACGTAAACCACCTAAAGAGATACGTACATATTCTCTGCCTAAGGCTTCAGCTATAGATTTACCTAAAGATGTTTTTCCAACACCTGGAGGTCCATAAAGGCAAAGAATTGGTGATTTCATATCGTTACGCAGTTTTAAAACTGCTAAGTATTCTATAATACGTTTCTTTACATCTTCTAAACCAAAATGATCTCTATCTAAAATTTTCTTAGCTCGTTTTAAATCGAATTTATCTTCACTAAACTCATTCCATGGTAAATCTAAAAACAAGTCTAAATAATTACGCTGAATAGAATATTCGGCCACTTGTGGATTCATACGTTGCATCTTAGCAATTTCTTTATTAAAATGCTTCGTTACTTTTTCATCCCATTTCTTTTCAAGGGCACGCGCTTTCATCTCTTCAATTTCTTCATCATGACTAACACCTCCAAGTTCTTCTTGAATCGTTTTCATTTGTTGATGCAAGAAATATTCTCGTTGTTGCTGACTCATGTCCATTTGAACTCTAGACTGAATATCATTCTTAAGTTCTAATTTTTGAAACTCAACATTCATATACTTCAGCGTAGCTAAAGCACGTTGCTTCAAATCATCATTTTCTAAAAGCTTTTGTTTTTCAGCAACAGAAAGATTCATGTTTGATGACACAAAATTGATTAGAAACGAGTTGCTTTCAATATTTTTAATAGCAAAAGAAGCTTCACTAGGAATATTTGGACTTTCCTTAATAATTTCTAAAGCCAAATCTTTAATAGATTCTATTATAGCTCCAAATTCTTTATTCTTTAAAGCTGGCTTAGCCTCAGGAATATCTCTAACTGTAGCAGTCATGTATGGCTCTTCTGTAAGAACTTCAGCAACCTTAAAACGCTTTTTACCTTGTATAATAACAGTTACGTTACCATCAGGCATTTTTAAAACACGTAATATTCTTGCTACTGTACCAGTTTCATGAATATCTTTTGCTGTAGGATCTTCTATAGACTCATCTTTCTGAGCCACAACCCCAACAACTTTGCTGCCACTGTTAGCATCATTTATAAGTTTTATAGATTTATCTCTTCCTGCTGTAATTGGAATAACAACTCCTGGAAATAATACGGTATTTCTTAACGAAAGTATTGGCAGTGTTTCTGGCAATTCTTCATTATTTATTTCTTCTTCATCCTCTGGTGTCATTAATGGAATTAATTCTGAGTTTTCATCAAATTCCTGTAATGACAAACTGTCAAGGGTGGTAAATTTAGATTTCTTCATATATATCTTTAGGTCATTCTGTCATTAAAACAGATTCAATCATTTATCTTTTTTTTGGTTATCAACTACAAACACCAATAAAACGAGGTTTTACAAGATTTTCAATCATATAACCAATACCCTAATTTCAATAGCTATGCCATATATAAATTTACTGTAGGTTTTTTTAATAAAATGCAAAAACCAGTATATAATTAGTATTATATTCGTAGAATAAATTCATAAATAACTTACAATTAAATTAAAACAAGTCCTATTTTTTACTTTATGCATTACCTTTTTTACTTGTAATACCGAATCTGTTGGAGACCCAGACCCAAAACCGGATAATGGAGATTCTACTTTAATTAAAAGAATAGTTTACAATGCAGGTACTGATGATGAGTACACAGATACTTTTAATTATGATGGTAATAAATTAATTAGTATAGATTATGGTGATGGTGATGGTGATAAAAGTATTTACACCTATGCGGGTGATATACTTATTAAAGAAGGTCAATATATTGATAATGAACTTGCAGTTAATAGCGTTTTAGAATATAATTCTAACGATAAACTTGAAAAGGTTATTGAATCTTGGCAAGAACCTTCTGGTATAAATGGAAGTGTACTCACCTATTTATTAACTTATAATAATGATAACACAATAACTAAAGAAACTTACAGTAAGAATATTGATACAGAAAGCACATTATCACAAACCGAAACGATTAACTACATTGGAAATAACATTTCAAAAATTGGAGGAGGATTTGATGACGTAACTTACAGCTATGACAATAAAAATGGTATCTATAAAAATATACATGCTATTGAAATATTGAATATTATGGCTGAAACAGAATTTGGTGCACTTATTAATGGAAACACAAATAATGCTACCACCCTAATAATCAATGATCAAAAAGTAACTTTTGACTACAACATACAATGAGAATGGATACCCAAAAAAAAGCATACTAAAAGAAGCCTATAATGGAGTTATAGACGAAGACCTTACCGAAACCGTAGACTATTTCTATGAATAAAAACACTACTACTCTATAAATAGCAAAAAAAGCACTATTTAGAGAAATAGTGCTTTTTTTGTTTTATTTAAATACTAATTAAATCTTACCAGCACGTTTCATTCCAAACAATAAAATAATAGGTAATGCTAGTAAACCAACAATCAACAAATCTGTTTTCAATAAAAAAGGAGCCAATAATAATGTTATTAAATATCCTCCAATAGCGCCTCCAAAATGAGCATCATGACCAATATTCCCTGTTCTTTTTTTCATACCATAAATTGAATACAATAAATAACCTATACCGAAAACAAAACCAGGAATAAAGAAGTTAATTTCCATCCAAGGATCAAATAAAATAGCTGAATAAATCACACCACTAACAGCACCACTTGCCCCTACTGCACTATAGTGATATTCATTTTTATGAAAATATAACGATAATAAATTCCCTAATATCAAACTCCCAAAATACACCATTAAAAAACCGCTTACACCAAGTTCATATATCACTCTCCCTGAAAAAAAGTAAAGTGTAACCATGTTAAATAACAAGTGTTGTGTATCTGCATGTAAAAACCCCGCACTAAGCATTCTTATTTGCTCTCCTCTATTTACACCTCCTACTTGAAACTTATACTTTTCAAAAAAAGTAAAGTCCCCAAAACCCTTATAAGAGATTATAACATTAGCAGCTATTATAACAATTGTGATTAAATTTAATTTGCCCATACAGTATTCTCTTTTAAAATGATTTTAGCATATCTTTGTGCTTACAAATCTAAAATTATTTAATGCAATTTCTAGTTTATATTTCACTTTATCCGTTTTTATGGTTAGTTTCTATACTTCCTTTTAGACTACTTTATCTCTTTTCAGATGGATTATACATACTCATATATCTCGTGTTTGGGTATAGAGAGACGGTTGTTAAAGAAAATATAGAACTTGCTTTACCTCATCTTTCTGAAACTGAAAAAAAACGCATTACCAAAGCTTTTTATCATCATTTATGTGACATGATCGTTGAATCTATAAAATCAATGAGCATTTCTGAATCTGAAATGAAAAAAAGATTCACTTTTGCCAACATAGAATTACTTCAAGATATAGAAAACAATGGCAAAACCATTGCACTTATGTGTGCCCATTATGGTAGCTGGGAATGGATGTTTATTTTACAAATCTACATAAAAAACAAGGGTTTTGCGGTATATAAGCGCTTAAAAAACAAATACTTTGATAGCCTTGTAAAACGCATTCGTGCTAAATTTAACAGTCATTTAATTACTACAAAAGAAACTATACCTACACTAATGAGAGCTAAAGTAAATGGAGAATTATCTATTTGCGGTTTTGCTTCAGACCAATCTCCTAAAGTAAAAAAAGCACATCACTGGCAAGAATTCATGGGAATTAATGTTCCTGTACATACTGGCGCCGAAATGCTTGCAAAAAGGTTAGATATGGCAGTTGTCTTTTTTAAAGTGAAACGATTAAAACGTGGTTACTACGAAACAACGTTTAAAACAATAACCCTTACTCCTAAAGAATATGAAGATTATAAAATAACAAATATCTTCTTAAAACTTGTAGAACAACAAATTTATGAAGCTCCAGAATATTACTTATGGACTCATAAACGTTGGAAGCATAGAAGAGACAAGTAATTGTTAATAAATTGATTAACAATTACTTGTCTTTTTATTCATTTTCTTAGTTTATTTTTATTACCCCTTAAAATCTTGATTAATTAATACTTTTCCTTCTTTTCTAGCTTTCATATATATTCCTTTTGAAGGTTTAGGACGAATACGATACTTTGTAGTCAACCCTGTTACTCTAAAAAAATCGTCTGGTGTACGTTCTGTTGGTAAATAATTTTTAGTATTTGTTCTAATTGTATTTAATCGAGAACACATATCATTTAAAACCTCTAAATATTCTGCATATTGAGAAAGGTTATTTAATTCATCAGGATCAGCTACAATATCAAAAAGTTCCCTTCTAGTCTTGGAGTTTCAAAACAACGCATTTGTATTTGCACTCCATTTAATGTTCCTCTCTTACTTTCAGAAACCTATACTCTTCTAATGATTTTAAGTCTTTAGCACTGATAAATATTAAAGCAATATCCGAAGAATTTACTAAATTACTATGGTTAAGTTCTAAATAAGATATGTATTATTTTTTTGAATATCTGTAATCATTCATAATCCTGTAATTCCATCAATAACAAGTCTATCTAAGAGTTTTTCTTCAAAATATCTTCGATTAAGTTTGTACACAAATTCATTTAGATACAACTGGAGGTATTTTCGTTTGATTTTATGATAATTACCTAATAGATTTCGTTTAGCATTGCTAATAGTAATATCTACACACTCCAAGGTCTCTTTTGTAGTTTCTTTATCAGACTTAACAGTAATATGTAGTTCTACAAAGTCTGCAATACCCACATAAGACGTGCTTTTATCTGTAAAGACAATGCTTTGTTCTCCTATAGAATCTTTAATAGTCGCATAGACTCCTTCTGCTTTATGATTATCTAATATTTTAGCTTTGAAATAAGGACATTGGCGATCTTTCTTTTGTGTTGTTGGGTCTTCTACTGGTGTGGACTCAGCAATAATCATAACATTTTGTTTCCCAACAACTCCACGACCTCTTGTTCCTTTTTGTTGTTCTATTTAAGAAGATTTAACAGTAAAATATCCCAATCATACCTTCCAAAGTATAGCGATCATCTCGATTCCCCATAGCCTTACGCAACTTGTGAACCATGGCCCAAACAGGTTCATATCTTTTTAAACCTAACTGCTTTTGAATTTCTTTTGAAGAAAACCCTTTTTTAGTAATAGTCATTAGAAACATCGCTTTATACCAAGTGATAAATGAGAGCTTAGAACTTTGCATTATGGTACCACTACGAAGAGAGATACGACTTCTACAGGATTTACATTCATAACTCTAACGACTTTTAATCCAATAATGCTTGTCATGACCACATCGATGACACTTTATTCCTATTTTATCGCGCTCTGATTTAAAATGAAGACGACAAGTTTCTTCACTAT
>CALKXS010000192.1 GCA_938003745.1 uncultured Algibacter sp. | reverse complement strand
ATTTGATTAACAAATACAGATTTCGACTTTAATATACCGCTAACCATATCTTTCATCGTGCGAATTTCGGGTTTGCTAAGCGAGGTAGAGATAGAAAAATAATCACTTATTTGAATTTGAAGCTTCTTTGTTAGTATCTTGCCTATCAAACTGTTTTTAAGGTTTTTTGTATTAAGTTTCAACCTTAAAATACAACTTTTTAAACAGTTTTTCAATTTTAAAAACGCTAAAACATCACTAAACTCAATATTTAAATCAAAAATTGAAGCAATTTTTCGGGGGAGGGCTAGGTAAGAGCTAAGATATTGTTAAGCTTAGATTTTAATCCTATTTTTTACTCATTATTGGAAAGATAATAAAGGAGATGTTTATTTATTTATTTATTTATTTATTTATGAATATGGTTTTTTAAAGCGAAAAGAAAATACTAAAAAAATATGTACTTATCCAATGGTAGGAATTTATGAATAAAGATACTTATTCGTAAATATTGTATATTCATCCAATAGAAATTTAAATGACTTAATAAGACAGTATTTCGCAAAAAAATCTAACTTTGATAATATCAAAATCCAACAGGTAAATGATGTCGTTGAAAAATTAAATAATAGACCCAGAAAAAGATATAACTTCTTAACACCTAATGAAAAGTTTAATGAATTTATAATTCAAAACTCTAGTATTGTGTTTATGACTTGAATCCACCAGATACATTAAGCTACTTAATTAAAAACAACTAGAAATTTATGAAAATAAAATCTTTTGCAGTTATAATATGTTTTCTTATTCTTTGTTTATCTAAGATAGATGCTCAGGATTTGGATCTTGATTTAGAAGCAGTAGATAGTTTGCATACAATACTAAAACATTCTGAACCAAGTAATAGTATTAAAGAGATACTACTACTTGGTGATTTTTACTTTGAACGCAGGCATATGGATTTGGATAGCTCTAGATTTTATTTCGATAAAGCGGTCTTTTTATCAAGAAAGTATGCCAAAGAGAAATTAGAAATAGAAGCGTCTTATAGTTTAGCAAAATTAATTGCTTATGAGAAGAAATATGAAGAATCATTGAAAATTTTAGATACTGTTTTGGCAAAATCTAAAGCATTGAATTATGAAGGAGGAATACAATTAGCATATCAAGGTTTTGGTTATGCACACGGTGTTAATGGAGAAGATGATATAGCCTCTCAATACTTTGAAAAAGCATACGAGATTTCTAAAAAAAGAGGAGATGTAAAGAATATTGTTGATAATATAATCCATGTTGGATTGTCCAATGAAAGAGCAGGGAATTATGGAAAAGCACTTAGGTTTTTTAATGAGAATTCAGAAATTTTAGACTCTATAGATTTAAGCTATAAAGATGAAATAACATATAATAGTATTATAGGGCGCATTAGATGGGAGCAAGAAGAGTTCGATAAGGCCTATTTTTATTATAAAAAAAATCTTGGAATTGCTACGTTGAATAATGATTTTAAAGCACAAATTTTATATCTATTTAATGTGGGACTTTTCTTCTATCAGACTAAGGAGTATGAAAAATCTATAAAGTATATGAATAAATCAATAGCAATGGAGAAAGAACATCCTCAAGCATATTCATCACTATCCACCCACCAAGTATTAGCGTATTCATACATAGGTATTGGTAAAAAAGATAAAGGGATAGATTTTCTTGAAAAAGTGTTGGAACAGAGTAGAAAATCTGGAATTATAATTACAGAAGCACATACACTTAGTGATTTAGGAACTCAATATATAAGAAGAGGGGATGAAGCTTTGGCAAAAGAAACATTTCTAAAAGCTATAGATCTTTATTATGATTATATTCCTATAGCCGAAAAAAGAAAAGATAGAATAAGTCTTAAAGATATTTATTTTAGTGTTTATAAGGCAGATTCAATTTTAGGGAATTATAAAAGCAGCCTTGCTAATTATCAAAAACACATAAACTATAAGGATAGTATTCTTAATGAAAAAGGGAAAGTAGAAGTTGAAAAATTAGAAATTGCATATGAAACGGCAAAGAAAGAAGAAGAAATTACCAGATTAAAAGCAGCTAATGATATAGAGAAGTTAAAAGCCAAAGAGGAACGTAATTATGGAATAATCATAACCATTGGATGCGGTGTTTTATTGCTATACCTTTTTACTGTTTTGAGAAGCCTTAGATCCAGAAAGAAAGCCCTTATAATTATAAAAGAGAAGTACAATGAAAATATATTATTAATGCGAGAGATTCATCATCGTGTTAAGAACAATTTACAAATTATACTTAGTCTTTTAAACGCTCAGGCAAATAGTGCACAATCTGATGAAAAATTGAGAACAGCATTAGAAGAGAGTCAAACGAGAATTAAATCAATGGCAATTATTCATCAAAATCTTTATAATTCAAATACCTATACTAAGGTACAAGTAAATAATTATTTTGGGGAACTTTTAAGGCAAGTACAGAAAACTTTTTCGACAAGAGGAAAAGTTATTCATTTTAATACCAATGTAGAAGATAAAGAAATTAGTATGTCTTTAGCGGTTCCTTTAGGTCTTATTATAAATGAATTGGTTACGAACTCGTACAAATACGCTTTTCAAACCAATGATGGTAGCAATAATGTTAGTATTGATTTTAAGACTACCCAAAAAACAAATATGTATAAATTGGAGATTTCAGATAATGGTATAGGACTTCCAAAGAATTTTGACATTACTTCATTGCCTTCCTTTGGCATGCAGTTGGTAAAGGGGCTTGTAGATCAATTAAATGGTACCATAAACATTATAGATGGAGTAGGAGCTAATTTTGAGATTTATGTACAAGAACCACAAGTTGCTTAATTAAAATTAGATAAGAAATAAAGAGAATATTCCCTCTTTATTTTAAACTTACACACTTTATAGGATAGTGTCAAACCCTCTAATTTTATGAGTATTTACCCAAATCAGCTATAGTTTCTAAATGAGAATTGAACAGCTTACTTTTACAAGATTTTTAGCCGCTTTATTGATAGTTGTATTTCATTTTGGAAGCGGGTCTATCCATTTTACCAATCCGTATACTCAGTTTATATTTAAGCAGGCCAATGTTGGTGTAAGTTATTTTTTTATGCTATCAGGTTTTGTTATGATTATTGCTTATCATAAGAAAATTAAAATTGATTTTGTTGATTACATACGTAATCGTTTTGCTAGAATATACCCTGTTTATTTATTAGCAATTTTCCTTTTATTTATACTTTCTGTTGTTTCTAAAAACTTAGATGTATCTAATTTCTTTTTAAATATTTTTATGATTCAAGCATGGATTCCTGGGAAAGCTTTGGTTTTTAATGTAGCAGCATGGTCTTTAGCGGTAGAATTGTTTTTTTATATGGTATTTCCTTTTTTGTTTAATCACTTTTATTCTAAATTTAAATTAAAGAAACTAATTATTCCAATAATTTTATTTTGGATTGTTAGTCAAATCATATTTCATTATGTTGTTTATCAAGATGACTTTTTAGGTTGGTTTTATGATAAAGAAGATATTATGTATCATCCAGTTTTTCACTTAAACGAGTTCTTGGTTGGTAATCTAGCAGGACTTTTTTTTATTAAAAAGAGTAAATACTTGAAAAATTATGATTGGCATATTATAGGAGTCATTACAATGGTTTTATTGGCGTTAAAATATCCAATAGGATTAAATTTTCACAATGGCTTTTTGGCTATTTTATTTATTCCTTTAATCCTTTTATTGTCCTTAAATAAGGTTGCTATAACACAGTTGTTCAATAAAAAAATATTTATGTTTTTAGGAGAAATAAGCTTCGGTATTTACATATTACAATTTATTGTTTGGCAATATATAAGTGATTATAGATTGAATAAATATTTAGGTTTAGATAAAGTAGAAGATTTTGTTTTTTGCTTTTTCTTAAGGCTTTTTATATTAATAGGGTTATCTGCATTTAGTTATCTATATATAGAAACACCTATTAGGAATAAAATTAGAGGTACTATTAATGCAAAATCGCTAAATAAGCAGAATGTTTAGGTTGTAAAGAACTTGGGGTAGTACATATAATTAAAGTAAATTTGAACTTGTTAAGAGTAGAAAAAAGATGAAACCATATATAGAAATAGCAGGACGTAAAATTGGACAAGATTTTCCGCCATTAGTGATTGCTGAAATAGGTATAAATCATGAAGGTTCTTTAAGTGTAGCTAAAGCTATGGTAGATGCCGCAAAAAGAGCAGGAGTAGAAGTTGTAAAGCATCAAACGCATATTGTAGCAGATGAAATGAGTAGTGCTGCAAAAAAAGTAATACCAGGTAATGCAGATGTCTCAATATATGATATTATGGAGCGGTGTTCGTTAAATGAAGCTGATGAATTAGCCTTAAAAAAATATGTTGAGTCTTTGGGAATGATTTTTATATCAACTCCGTTTTCAAGAGCAGCAGCAGATCGTTTAAAAAGATTTGATGTTGCTGCATATAAAATAGGATCAGGAGAGTGTAATAATTATCCTTTGTTAGAGCATATAGCACAATTCAAAAAACCTGTAATTTTAAGTACAGGTATGAATACTATAGAAAGTGTAAAAAAAGCCGTTGCAGTTTTTGATAAATATAATGTTCCTGTTGCTTTGTTGCACACTACAAATTTATATCCAACACCAATTCACTTAGTTCGTTTTGGAGCCATGTTAGAATTGCACGAAGCTTTTCCAGATATGGTCTTTGGTTTAAGTGATCATACTTTAAATAATAATGCTTGTTTGGGTGCTGTAGCACTTGGAGGTTCTATTTTAGAACGTCATTTTACAGATCATATGGAAAGAACAGGTCCAGATATTATTTGTAGTATGGATGAACAAGCTTGTAAAGAACTTATAACAAGTAGTGCAGAAATAGCATTAATGCGTGGAGGTACCAAAGAACCAGCTAAAGAAGAGCAAGTAACAATTGATTTTGCTTTTGCAACAGTATGCTCAATAAAACCAATAGTTGAAGGTGAGTTGTTGACAAAAGAAAATATTTGGGTTAAACGACCTGGGACAGGAGAAATATTAGCAGATAAATTTAATGATGTTTTAGGAAAGAGAGCTAGTAGAAATATTAACAATGATGAACAATTAACCTCGAAAGATATTAATTAATGGAATCATTCGTTTCTTTTTTGTTGAGTAAAGTATATAAACCAATAGTTATTCCAAAAGAGTTAATTGATAAAGCTTTTAGTAAAACTGTGGCAGATGTTAAATATCATTTACCCAATTTAAAAGAGACCAATGTTAAGGAAAGAATAGAGTATAACGAAAATGAATTAGCTATATTTTTATTTAGATTAGGCTGTGAGTTACATGCAAATAAATTAGAATCACACGAAAGACAAATACATTGGCTATTAAAGGAGTTATGTTCTTGTGAATTATACTTTAATAACAGTATTGATACTGGGTTTTATGTTATTCACGGACAAGGAACTGTAATAGGGAGTAGGAATACTATTGGTAAAGGTTTTATAATCCATCATGGTTGTACCATAGGACATAAAAAAAATGGAGAAGGCAATGGTGTAACTATTGGAAATAATGTTACTATGTATTGTAATTCTTCTGTTTTGGGAGATATAAGAATTGAAGATGATGTTGTTATAGGTGCGCACAATTTAATAAATTCTAATATTAAAAAGCAGACTACAATTATAGCTCAACAGCAAATGAAAAAGAAGCAAACAAGAGAATAAATGAAGAGAATTGTTTTTTTAACAGGTACACGAGCAGATTTTGGAAAAGTAAAATCTCTTATTCAAATTTTAGAAAATCAAGAAGATTTTGAAGTTTATATTTTTGTGACAGGGATGCACATGTTAGAAGAATATGGTTATACTTTAATAGAAGTGGAACGTTGTGGTTTTAAAAATATAAATACATTTAATAATCATACAAATGAGGCTACTATGGATTTGACATTAGCTAAAACTATTGGAGGCTTTTCAGAGTTTATAAAAACTGTACATCCAGATTTAATAGTTATTCATGGAGATCGTGTTGAGGCATTAGCAGGAGCCATTGTTGGAAGTTTAAATAATGTTTTGGTTGCGCATATTGAAGGCGGAGAACTTTCAGGAACTATTGATGAGTTAATAAGGCATTCTACAAGTAAAATGAGTCATATTCATTTTGTTGCTAATGATAAAGCAAAAGAACGTTTAGAGCAAATGGGAGAACTATCTAAGTCTATTTATACAATTGGTTCGCCAGATGTAGATATTATGTTTTCTAATACTTTGCAAAGTATTGATTTTGTAAAAGATTATTATGTTATTGATTTTGAAGATTATGCAATAGCAATGTTTCATTCTGTTACTACAGAGTATGAAGATATAGAAGTATATGTTAAAGAGTTTGTTCAAGCTTTATTAGATAGTAATAAAAATTACGTCGTTATTTTTCCTAATAATGATTTAGGTAGTAAAACTATAATTAGAGCTTATAAAATATTAAGAAATAACCCAAGATTTAGAATATTTCCATCTATTAGGTTTGAGTATTTCTTAACACTTTTAAAGAAAGCTCAGTTTATAATAGGTAATAGTAGTGCGGGAGTTAGAGAAGCTCCATATTATGGCGTAGTTACAGTAAATATTGGGACAAGACAAGCCAATCGCGTTGTTGCAGATTCTATTATAAATACATCTTATAATAAAGAAAGTATTTTAAAGGGTATAAATACTATAGAGACATTACATATAAATGAAGTTGAGTTATTTGGTAAAGGTAATAGTGCAGAGTCTTTTCTAAAATCATTGTTATTAGAGGATTTTTGGCAAACCAATCATCAAAAACAATTTACGGATATATAATTTATGCTTACAGTTTGCAATTATCATTACATAAGGGAAAACTTCGAGGCTAAGTATCCTAGTATTTTTGGTGTTACTCCTAAGCAATTTAAAGATCAATTGTTGAAACTTAAAAATGAAGGTGAGTTTATATCTTCAACTCAGTTGGTTGGTAATACAGATCTTATTTTAAACAGTAAAGATAATTTTTGTTTAATCACTTTTGATGATGGTTTAAAAGAGCAATTCAATTTGGGGTTATCTATTATGGAAAATTTAAGTATTCCGGCATTATTTTTTGCTAATTCAATAAATCATTTAGAAAATAAAGTGTCTACTGTTCATAAAATTCATTTGCTGAGATCCGTTTTAGATTCTGATATCATTTTAAAGAATATTCAGAAAATACATGTAGACAAGCTAGAGGGCTTAAATGTTTCAAAAGTTAAGAGCGTTTATACTTATGATGATGAAAAAAGTGCAGTTTTAAAATATTTTTTAAACTTTATTTTAAACTATAAAGAGCAAGAATTAGTGATAGATAATTTGTTTTCTAAATATTTTAATGAAACAGAAGTATTAAATAATTTGTATATGTCTTTAGAGAATTTAAAAGCATTAGCAAGTTTAGGCTATCTAGGAAGTCATACACATAGCCATTATCCTTTAGGTTTATTAGAAGAAAAAAGTATTTTAAAAGAGTTAAGTGTTTCAAAAAAATATTTAGAATTACATACGAAGTCTAAGATAGAAACAGTTGCATATCCATATGGAAGCAAAGAGGCTTGTACACTAGAAGTTAAAGATTTAGCGAAAAAGGCAGGATATAAGTTAGGTTTTACGACTAAGCGGGGTTTAAATTTAAATAACCAAAATAGATTACTTTTAAATAGATTTGATTGTAATGATTTAATTGGAGGTAAAAATTATAAATTATGATAACAAGAGAGGCAACGATTGAGGATTGGGAAAAGTTATTGATTTTTTTAAAGAAAATATACAGGACTAATCATCCTTTACATAAAAAGGCGTTTTGGGAGTGGCAATACGGTAATTCAAAATATGGAAGGTCTTTTATTTGTATAAATAACAATGAAGATGTTGTAGGTCACGTAGGAGCCAATTTTCAAGGAAATGTAGCTTGGATAATAAATGTATATCTAGATGAAGAATGTAGAGGAAAAGGAATATTAACTAAATTATATGCTCTTGCTAGAGCATATTATCCTTTAGCAGCTACTGCAGCAAACGAAGCCGGATTAGGTTTGTATAGAAATATGCGCTGGGTAAGGTATTATGATTTAGTACGCTATGTGAAAATAAACCCTAAATTAGAGGATAAATCTTTTCAAGGGGTATGTAAGGAGGTTACTGTAAATTACGAACCTTTAATTAACAAAGAATCCCATTATTTTAAACAACCTGGTCTTAAAGGGTTACTATTCAGAGATGGCTCTTTGGCAACTAGTCAAGAAAAAGTAGGAGGCTTAAGAGCTGTAAATATTAAAGATGTTAAAGCATTTGAAAATCAGGCATGGGAACTAGGTTATCATTGGGTAGATTACATAACTTCATGGAACGATTTACAAGTAAAACAGTTAATAAAGGAAAATTGGACAATTGATTATAAAAATGTTGTTCCTTGGAGGTTAAATCCAGTTCAAGAAAACTATTTTTGCGATATTACTTTTCTTTCAGAAAAGCCTCTAGATAATGAATTTATTGTTCAAAGAACGTATTCCGACCATGGAAGAATAGGTAGTTTGTAAAATGTTAATATGAAAAACAAAAAGGTTTTTATTCTTTTACCATCTGGTATAGCACTGCGTAATTTTGCATTTACTAATTTTAATGAAATAGCAAAATCTAAAAACTTAGATATTGTTTATTGGAATAGCACACCTTTTTCAATAGAAAAATTGGGTTATAATGAAATTAGATTAGATAATATAAAAACGCATTGGTTAACAGATATTTTAAAAACTGCTAGAAAAGAAATAGAGCTTAATTTAAATATTAAAAGGACAAAAGACAATGTTTATAATGCATATAGATTTCCAAGATCAAATAAGTCTATAAAAATATTAATTAAAAATGTAATTATAAAGCTTGTTATTGCTTTGTATTCATCAAAAAAAGGCTTGGAAGAAGTAAGAGTACTTATAAATAAAAAAGAGCGTTCTACTTATTATTATAAAACTTGTATTGATACTTTAAAAAATGAAAAACCTGATTTTGTGTTTTGCACTAATCAAAGAATTATAGATGCTGTAGCACCTTTATTGGCAGCTAGAGATCTTAAAATCCCTACTGGCACATTTATATTTTCATGGGATAATTTGCCAAAAGCAACGTTAGTAGTTGATGCAGATTATTATTTTGTTTGGAGTGATTTTATGAAAAAAGAAATGCAAGAGTA
The DNA here is from genome assembly GCA_938003745.1 of uncultured Algibacter sp. Lineage (GTDB taxonomy): Bacteria > Bacteroidota > Bacteroidia > Flavobacteriales > Flavobacteriaceae > Postechiella. The sequence continues at coordinate 2,377 of CALKXS010000192.1, read as the reverse complement.
TTATCCGCTAGTTGATTCAAACAAAGTTATTATTACAGGTACACCACAATTCGAGTCACATTTTGATACTAATATTTTATTGTCTAAAAATGATTTTTATGATTTATACAATTTAGACAAGTCCAAAGAATATATATGTTTTTCTGGAGATGATCTAACAACATCACCAGACGATCCTAAATATTTAGAAGATTTTGCAAGAGCTGTAACATCGTTAAATAATAAAGGTTATAATTTAGGTATTCTTTTTAGAAAATGTCCTGTAGACTTTTCTGGAAGATATCATTTTCTTCTTTCAGAATATAAGGATGTAATTGTTGAAGTTGCTCCAAAATGGGAAAATATAAATAATACTTGGAATACTATGTTGCCTACAAAAGCAGATAGTGTTTTATTATCTAATACAATAGCACACTCTTTATTTGTTGTTAATTTAGGGTCTTCCATGGTTTTTGATTATGCAACATTTAATAAACCTTGTGCCTATTTTAATTATAATCAAAAAGAACAATTAAATTTTAATTGGGATATATATAAATGTTATAATTATGTGCATTTTCGTTCTATGCCTAAAGAGGCTGTAGTTTATTTAAATGACGCTAATACTATAGAAACTGAAATAACAGAAATTATTAAAGACCATTCTAAAACAGTTGAGATGGCCAACACTTGGTTTGATATTATTTGTAAAGCGCCTCAAGGTATTTCTTCTCAAAGAATTATAGAAGCAATGAAAGTTATAATTTCCAATACTAAAAACAATCAGTAATGAGGAAAACATGTTTAAAGTATATTTTAGGAGAAGATTTAAAACGCTACGGATTACCTTCTGAGTTGTCTTTTTTTAAGTATGTTAAGTATTTATTGTTTCACACAGCACCAGGAGTGAAATTTTCCATTGTATATAGAAATTGTCAACACTATAGGGGTGAGAATAAATTAATGTTTTACTTTTTCTTTTTGTATTTAAGAAGAATAAAGTATAAATATGGTTTTGATATTTCTTATCGTACAAAAATAGGAGAAGGGTTATATATAGGGCATTTTGGAGGTGTAGTAATTCATGGAGATGCGGTAATTGGTAATTATTGTAATATATCTCAAGGTATCACTATAGGTGTTTTAAATAGAGGGAATAATAAGGGGATACCTAAAATAGGAAGTAAAGTTTTTATAGGACCTAATGCTGTAATTATTGGTGGCATAACAATAGGGGATAATGTTTTAATTGGCGCTAATAGTTTAGTGAATTTTAATGTAGAAGAGGATGCCGTTGTAGCTCCTCCTGTTTCAAAAATTATTTCGCATAAAGGGGCTAAAGATTACGTGTAATTATATAAAAAATAAAAGAAAGAATATTAAGTATACAAGTAAAGGATAACAGTATAAAAACACTTTCAATAATAATTCGAGCGTATAATAAAGAAAAAATAAGAGATCTATTATTAGATAAAGTTATTAATGTAGAGTTGTTAAATGGCCTTTCGAAAGCGTTAATTATTGTAAACGATTGTAGTAATGATAATACGGTAGTTATTATAGAGTAATTATGGAAGAACCTATGGTGAAGGAAAAAAATAGGTTGGAAAGATGATGTGAGAGCAATTTATTGTATTTTAAAATATAGATTATTTAAATAAAATGTTCATTAAAAAATATATAATTTTAGAGGTCAGTAGTTAACTTTGTGTTTTTAAGTTAATATATAAATTATGAATATTTTTAAAGGTCAAAATCTTCTAGAGTTATCTGATCGCTTCAAAACAGACACTGATTGTAAAGAATATTTAGGCTTGAAGTCTGAAATGCCATTTAAATGTTCAAGATGTCATCATACGTTTTGAGATGGCAACAAATACCAAAAGTTTATCTGCGAGTTACATGGGAGTACGTTACGGAGTAACAGAAAAACAGCTAGACTTTTTATGCTTAAAGTAAGAGAAGCTATGCCTTCTAGAGGAAATAACCCTATGGACGGCGTTGTTCATGTAGATGAATTTGTTTTAGGAGGTAGAGAAGAAACAAAAGTTGGCAGAAGCTACGATGTTAAGAAAAAGAAGGCCATTACAGCTCTTCGGCTTACAGAAGATGGAAAGGTAAAAAGAATATATGCTATGAAAATAGATGATTTTTCAGCTCAATCTTTACAATATATTTTTGTCAACCATATCAGCCGAAATGCAAAGATTACCACAGATAAATGGAGAGGTTCTAGTCCTTTTGTAAAGGCTTATAACATCACATAAATAGAAAGTATGGAGGTATAAATTTCAAAGCGCTTCATGCAATGATACATCAAGTTAAATCTTGGGTTAGCGACAATAATTTGAATAGATACTTTAATGAATTTTGTTTTAGAATAAACAGGTCTCAAAAC
>CALKXS010000191.1 GCA_938003745.1 uncultured Algibacter sp. | reverse complement strand
TGAGCAAAAGAAGATAAAGATGTTAAAATAAGAACTGATAATGTGTAATAATGTAATTTTTTAAACATAATATTTTAATTTAAGTTAATAATTTCTTAAATATACAAAACTACACAATCGATGCTGTCCTCAAAAATCCCTTCAATGCGTCCTTCAATACATTAACGCTATAAAACATTAATAATAAAACACTTACAATATAAATAAAATAAAAATATTACTAAAATTCTCAAATATGATTACTAATATTCACCAGGACTAACGCCATATTTGTTCTTAAAAACCTTATAAAAATGTGACCTACTTTTAAAACCTGTCATTATCGCAACCTCACTAACTTTATATTGTTTCTCTTTTAATAATTTAGCAGATTTTTCCAAACGATAATTCTTTAAAAACTCAAATGGAGTCGTTCCTGTTAAAGCCTTAACCTTCTTAAAAGCTAATGTTCTACTCAGGTTCAACTCTTTACATCCATCTACGAGGTTAAAATCCTGATCACTTAAATTCTCTTCTAATAAACGGTATAATTTATCCAAAAACTCTCTATCTCTTTTTCCTTCTGCGTTTTTATTCTTTATTAATGGAATTCCAGTATCAAACCTATCTTTTAGGGATTTCCTAATCAAAAGAAGCGATTCAATGCTTACTATCAAATATTCAACATCAAAAGGTTTCTCGATATATCTATCTGCACCTTCACGAATACCTTCTATTTGATTCTTTCCATTTGCTAATGCAGATAACAAAATTACTGGAATATGACTAGTTTTTAAATTTGATTTAACTTCATGACATAACTCCAAACCATTTAAAACAGGCATCTGAACATCACTAATAATCAAATCTGGCCATTCTTCATTCAATTCATCAAGGCATTCTCGGCCATTAAAAAAGCTTTTAACATTATAAAAATTAGACAAGACATCAACCACAAAGGAGTTCATCTCATTATTATCTTCAACGTAATAAATTAAAGAATTCGAAAACTTATCAGAAACATCTATTTTATCCAAAACAACTTTATCAATACTACTTGAACTTAAATCCGATACTTTACCAGCAGGGAAAACAAAATTCTGCTCAACATTAGAAGTTTTATTATCATGCACAATAGGCATTTCAACACGAAACTTAGTACCTTCTCCCCGAACACTCGACACAGAGATACTACCTAAATGCATTTCAACCAATTTTTTTGTAAATGACAATCCAATTCCGGAACCACCTTTGTGAGACATCCCAATTTCATGAGATTGATAAAACCTTTCAAAAACATGAGGCAAATCAACTTCATCAATACCTTCCCCAGTATCAGATATAAATAAAATCAAATTATTATTTTGCACAAAGAACTCAATTAAAATATAATCATTTGCTATAGTGTATTTTAGAGCATTACCTATTAAATTATTTAAAATTTTTGTTAGCTTACCTCTATCTGCACGAACTTCAATTTGGAACCCTTTATTTATAATTTCTATATTCTTTTTTTCATCCACAGAAAAGGCATGAAAATCTTTCACTGTATTAAGTAAAAAATCATTAAAATTAAATATTGAATTATTCATTTTCAACGCTTTTAAATCTTCCTTCCTTAAATCATGAACTTGTTCTATTAACATTCCTATCTTTTTCGCTTGCCTGTTAATCAACTCCAATTTACCTCCTAAATCAGGGTTTTTTTGAAAACGCTCTAAAAGCATTGCACTTGGTCCCAAAATAAGAGTTAGTGGTGTCTTAATTTCATGTGAAATATTTGAAAAAAATCTTAATTTCTCTTCATTTATATCTTTGATATTTTCTATTTCCAATTTCTCAATCTCAATCTCAATTTTATATTTTAAAGTTTTAACTCTTACTAAAACATTAATTATAAAATACATTAACAAAATAATCAAAAGTATATATACAAAATAGGCTAACTTTGTCTTCCAAAAAGGTGGAGCTACAATAATATCCATTGTTCTAACTGAGCTCCATAAATCCTGATCATTAGACACCTTAATATGTAATTTATAATTTGCAGCCCTTAAATCATTAAAATAAATCGTTTTCAATCTAGATGGGATTTTTATCCAATCTTTACTCAAAGGCAGAAGTTTATATTTTATATAATGATTTTCACTTTTAGTAAAGTGTAAACTAGATACATCCATTGAAAACGTATTTTCATCGTAATTCAAATTAATGTTGGCAGTATTGTTTAAATTTCTTTCTAAGACAACTCTACCTTTTATTTTTTCTTGAACTTTAATTAACTCTCCGTTCACTTTGAAATTGTCCAGTTGAAAATTAGGGATACTATTATTTAAATTAATCTCACTTGGATTAAAATAACACACTCCTGAATCATTGGCGAAAAATAAATTGTTGTTGTATTGTTTTCCTCCCTCATACCAAAAATCATCAAATGGCAAAAGCCCATCAGAAGATTTAAATTTTTGAAAAACATTTGTTTTTGGGTTAAACCTATTTAACCCTATGTCGGTGCCTAGCCATAGATTAAATGAATTATCGTAAGTAATATATTTTACTACATTATTAGATAAACCATCTTTCTCTGAGTAATTAATAAAAACAGGTTTTTTTTCACTTTCTAACAACTTACAAAACCCTGAGCCCTCTGTTCCTATCCACAAGTCACCTTGCGGCAATCGAACAATGGAAGTTATAAAATTATTTGGTATAGACTCCGATGAATCCTTATTGTATAAATAATTGTCTATTCCAATTTTGCTCTTTGGAATCCTGTAAGAATTATCAACTCTGAATAAACCAGAATGATCTGTACCAATCCATAAACAATTGAAGCTAGGATCAGAATACACCTTTCTTATTCCTGAAATAACAATATTTGAAACTGAATTCTTTCCAAAAACAATTTTTTTATAAGAAATCTCATTATCTTCATCTAATATTAGCTTATAAATAATATCCTTTTTGTCACCTGCTGTAATCCAAATATCTCCACGTTTATCTTCAACAAATGATCGAATCTTCAATTCTCCGTTATCGTGTGTTTTGGGTAAAGTAATCTCTTCAATTCTACTTTCTCCGTTTCTAACTCTAAAAACTACTGAACTATTCTTTGCGTACATCCATAAATTTTTTTCAGAATCTACATAAACAATTCTAATACTCTTTTTTACTCCAATATCAAAAGGAAGTTCTTCATACTGATTGTTTGAAGTATTAAACAAAACTAAACCATCTTTTTCAGAAGTAAAATAAACTAAATCCTTAGAGAGTGGAGATAAACGCAAATAATTATTTACACTTTGTTTTTTAGAATTAAAAGACCCTATCTTTAAAAAAGAAAATGGATTATATTTTAAATCAAATTTATAAATCCCTTTGTTAAAAGTTGCAAACCAGCAATAACCTGTAGTTGAAAGTAAAAAACCACTAGAACGTAGTAACCTACTGTCGTCAAATTTCACTATCTTAAATGTTTTCTTTTCTAGAACTTCTCTCAAGGAACTTAACTGAAATATTCCATGATTTAACTCTCCCAACCACAAATTATCATTTAAATCTACATCTATAGACGAAAACCTATTGTTATTAAGAATAATATCATCTAACATTATCTCTAATTCCCCTTCCAATATCTTATATTTTAAAACACCAATACCATCATTTAAAGCAGCTAGAATAGTATTATCTCTGACCTTTTTTAGAGTCAAACATTCTTTTATAATTCCCGGAACAGAATGATCAAATTTATCATTAGACAAGTTGTAAGAAAATAAACCTAAATTTGTTCCAAATAGAAAATAATCCTTCGATAACTTAATACCTTCTACAAAAACCAATTTATCTGAAACTTCACCAAAAAAACTTGGAGTTATATTTTTTCTAAAAGTATAATCCTCGTTAAAAATTATTACTCCATCGTTTTGGGTACAGCAGAAGATTAATTTATTTATTTCATCGACAAAAATATCTCTAATAAAAATAGGTTCTTGAAATATATTTTCAGGAACTGAAACATCAACAAACGAATCCTGTTCATAGTCATAAATCGTAATGCCTTTTTCAGTACCAATCCAAATGTTACCTCTAGTATCTTCTTCGAGTGACCTAACTCTATTACTTTTCAGTAAATTCCCTTCTGCCTTATTCTTATAAGTTTTGTATATATAACCATCATACTTATTAAGTCCTCCAAAAGTTCCAAACCAAATAAAGCCTCTTGAATCTTCCAAAACACAAGTAACACCATTATGCGCCAAACCGTTTGACACATTAATATTTTCTATGTATTTTAATTTCTCATTTTGACTATAAACTCCAAAAAAACATAATAGAGTAAGGGTTGTTAAAAAACAGGTTTTTTTCATATCCATATATGAATACAAATATAATATTAATTATCAAAAACAGATCATATTCTAACTTGACATCTACATCAAAGAGATACATAAATACAAACCATAACCTAAGTTCTACCTCATTGGAGTACTTAACTTTATTCATAAATAATCTTAAAGATTCCAAGACAAAAATAAATATCTTAAAATCATAAAAAATGCGTTTACAAATCAGAGTTAAAAAAGGAAGCTATTCGATTATGAACTGCCTAATAAGTTTAAGACAAAATTTTTAAGCCACTTTTTTATTTTTAATATTTTGAATATCCGTAATTAGGCATAATTATAAAAAAGACTTATTTTAGATAAAAAAATAAGGATGAATATTTTCAGTTTTACAGCCCATTTTGATAGTGAGGAGTCCTGTCGTAATCACTTTAAGGCAGAGCGAGATAAAA
>CALKXS010000190.1 GCA_938003745.1 uncultured Algibacter sp. | reverse complement strand
GGTATAAAAAACATAGGGCGTTTGTGCTTAACCGAAAGGTCTGTGAATATTAACAAAGTCCGCTAAATATAAAATTTGGCATTTATAGAAGAAAAGATAAAAGCAAAATTTTTATATTTAGCTAAGTAATAAACCGAAACGATAGTGCTTATCTATCGCCCTACGTTTCTTACACTAAACGTTATGTAGCAGTGTGCAAAGAGAAAAGTATAACGCAAGTATTACGAAAATTAAGCGGAACATTCTCCCTCTTCTGAACTATAAAAAGAAAAAAGCTTGATTGCGGAATTAGAAAAAGCTGCCGAATATCTTAAATTTCTGAACCCTAAAAATGAATCGGAATTGAAATATTTTGCGGAATAAGGAAAAAACTGAACTCACTCAAACTACGAAAATGGTCAAGCCTAACTTTATGAATAAATCAAAACCGCTACATAACATTGTATAAAAAATAATGCGTATTTTAGTACAAATTTAAAGGGCAGTGTCTGTTTACTAACTCTGATTTTCCTGCGGAAAACCCTCGAGCTCAAAATAACGCACTATTCTTATACTAACCGTTGTGCAACATTTGAAAATGGAAATAGCTTCATCATATAAATTTGGTTCAAACGCCTTATTCGTTTCTCAAAAATTGAGAGAAAACGGACTGAATTCTATTATTAAAGACGAACCGAATGCAGATTATCCTTTCCAAGTTTTGGTAACGGAAAATGATTTAGAAACGGCAAAACCTTTAATTGAAAAATTGAAAATTATTGAAACTGATTTAGACCCTGAATCTGAAGGATATTTGTCTGGATATAATGAATGGAATGACAAAATGTATGACCCCGGACATTATACAGGCGGAAAAATTGAGCATTGGTTTTATAATAAAGATATTTGGAAATATATAGCACCGATTTACTTATTAGGCGGAACAGGAGTTATTGGAATGGTAATATTTGGAAATATGAGTATTAGCTTTGAAACAGGAATGTGGGTTACACTGTATCTTTTTGTAGGTGGAAGTATGTTATGGCAACTAAAAAACAGAAAACGTAAAAAATAAAAAACGTTGTACAACACAGTATAAAAATAATTGCGGTTTAGTGCTTAATCAAAGGTCGTGCGTGTTTGTAACATCTGATTTTCCTTCGGAAAATCCTCGCATACAAACCCGCAACTATTCTTATACATAACCGTTACCTAACATTGAATGTACGGACAAAAATGATTACTCTGAAACGAAATGGTAAAAACCCAGTAGCTTTGAACATAATGATTTCAGGTGTAATTGCATTTTTAATCTTTTTTAGCATAATATCGCAAATCCCTGAAATAAATTTACTTATCCTAATCACCATTCTATCTTTAACAATTATTCTTTTTCTGTCATTATTATTTTTAGCTCAAAGAAGATTTTTGAATATTATTAAATTCTCTGAAATAGATAGCATTCTAGAGTTTGAATCAATCTATACGACTAAAATGATTCTAAAAATTGAACAAATTGAAAGAATAAGTTTTCTAAAGAGTAAGGGATTAAAAAACAAAACAAATGGATTTAGAAATAGAAATTTAAGTATTAAAATAAAAGATAAATTTCAGCCACAAATATTTGAAATTGAAAATATCTCCAACAATTCAAAAGTAATAGAATTAATACATCAAATTATTGAAGAACATGATTTATTAAATGTAATATATTACAAAAAAAAGTATCAACGTAAACCTGACATTTTAAGAATTGAAAAAGATATAAATAACAAAACTAAAACAAAGCTGGAATCTATTTTGAATAATGAAAATATTGATTTAACGATTAAAGTTGAAAACGTTAGGTAACAACGTGTAAAAAACATAGGGCGTTTGGGCTTAATTTGAATGTTTAGATCTCTTTATGAGGTCGCCAAATTTTCAATTTGGCTTAGTGAGTAACGGAAAAACAGAGCTAGCCCTCTGCCCTACGTTCCTTACACTAAGCGTTACCAACTATAACTACCCGCCTTCTTAAAAAACAGGTGAAAACTTGGTAGATAATAAATTTTGGTGTAATTTTACACCAAATATACATCTCATGGGAAGACAAAGCATTTCTTTTACAGAACCAAACGATATTTGGTTAAAAGCTCAGGTTGATAATAACGAATACTCAAGCAAAAGTGAACTTGTTAATGACTTAATTAGACAAGCACGTAAACAACAGAAACAAATTGATTGGATTGCTTCAAAGATAGATAAAGCAGAAAAAAGCGGATTCACTTCTGATAATAAAGAACAGATTTTATCTCAATCTAAGAGCTTATTAAATGGCTAAATACAAATTAAGTAACACTGCTAAGGAGGACTTAATAAGAATTCATCATTACGGAGTCAAGAAATTTGGTATGGAGCAAGCTGACAAATATTTTGACTCTTTTTTTGAATACTTTGACATTATTTCGCAACGGCCTTATTCATTTGAATCAGTTGACTTTATAAAAAGCGGATATAGACGTTGTGTTTGCGGATCTGATAGCATTTATTACAGAATAATTGACAATGTAGTAGAGATTATGGTTATAATTGGACGTCAAGACTTAAATAACTTATTGTAAAAATTACAGTTGGTAACAATGTATAAAAAACATAGGGCAGTTTCGGCTTTCCTAAAAGTCTGTGTTTATTTACAAAGTCGCCAAATATAAAATTTGGCATTTTCAACAAAAAAGATGAAAGCAAAATATTATATTTGGCTTAGTACCAATCCGAAACGTATTGCTCATCACCCGCCCTACGTTTCTTATACAAGACGTTATGTAGCAGTGTGAAAAGAGAAAAGTATTACGAAAATTAAGCGGAACATTCTCCCTCTTCTGAACTATAAAAAAGAAAAAAGCTTGTTTGCGGAATTAGAAAAAGCTGCCGAATATCTTAAATTTCGGATCTCTAAAAAATCTAACGGAATTGAAATATTTTGCGGAATAAGAAAAAAAAACTGAACTCACTCAAACTCCGAAAAAGGTCAAACAAGTCTTTATGAAAAAATCAAAACCGCTACATAACATTGTATGAAAAATAACGCGTATTTTAGTACAAAATTAAAGGGCAGTGTCTGTTTACTAACTCTGATTTTCCTTCGGAAAATCCTCGAGCTCAAACTACGCACTATTCTTATACGTGAGCGTTATGTGCAACTTATGACAACCTGATAATTATAGTTTTTCTAGTTTAGCGAAACCTACTGTCTTTCTATAATTATCGGGAGAAACACCTACTTTCTTTTTGAAAAACCGACTAAAATAAAATTCATCATCGTAACCTAGATTTGCTGCAATTTGTTTCAAAGGTTTTGAGGTTAAATAAAGTTCCCGTTTGGCTTCTATTATTATTCTATTGGTAATTAAAGAGCTAGGTGTTTGCTGCAAATATTTCTTTACAATTCCTGCCAATGTTTTTGTGCTAACACACAAAGCATCAGCATATTCTTTTGGAGAATGTAATTTGCAGTAATTATTCTCAATAAAATCTACCAAATTTTGCAATATTTCGGATTGACTATCAGAAAATTTTGGCAAAATATCTTTATCGAATTCCTTTTTATGTCTCACTGCTTCTATTAAAAACACCTTTAAAAAGGCAACAAGAACTTCATGTTGAGCAATAGAATCTCTATCCATCTCTTTTGAAATTTGGTCTATGAGATTAAAAAACAAGGCTTCTTCAGAAATTTGAAAATGAGGTAAGCCATGAAAGTTATTAAATAGAATTCCTTCAGTTTCGATTTCGTTCTGATGTCGATACGTACAAAAAAAATCAGGATGAAAATTTAATAGCCAGCCCGGACAAGATTCTTCAGAAGAAATCATAAAGGGTTGGTACGGCGACAAACAAATCATTTGGTTGCCTTGCAACTCATAGATAGAAATATCTACACTTAATTTATAGTTACTTCCATTAAGTAAAATAATAGAATAATAATTTTTTCGCTGTAAATGGTCAAATTGATTAAGATTTTCAAACCTTTCTAGTCTAAAGGCTAATTCACCATTTTGTTTATCTATAATAATTTGAGCCATAAGAATATATTTCTTTATTTAATATTACGTATAAAAAAGAAAGGAGTGCTTTTACACTCCTCTCTAAAGATAATAATTATTTGGATGCTAAAATATCTATTTTTTGAATTGCCGATGCTTCAAAACCGTCTAATAGAACAGGAGCATTTTCCATGAGTGCTGCTGCTACTTTTCCTGTTAAATGAGCATCTCTACCTGAATAATCTGCAAAAGTATCAATGATTGCATAAGTAGTTGCATCTATTTTTATAGCATACCAAGATAAAGTTTTTGGCTCGTCACTTACTAATTGTTTTCCAACATTAAGAAAGTTTTTGACATCTGCTGTCTTTGCTTCTTTAGATTTCATAATAACAAGTAAGCCATTGTTTTGCAATCCGGACTTATGATTAGATGCCAATACATCTATTGCTTGAATATCTGTACTAGGGTCAAAATCCTCTAATAAATCACCTGCATTTACTAATAATGCCTTTGCAACCTCGCCTGTTAAATGTGCTTTTCTACCTTCTTCTACTTCAAAGGTATCATATATACCAAAAGTTTTACTGTCTATCTGAAAGGCAAACCAAGATACTGTTTGAGGTTCTTGATTGACTAGTTTTAATCCACCAAGCAAAAAGTTTTTAACGTCTTGTTCTTTTCCTGGTTTTGCTTTCATAATTACTAATAATCCGATTGTTTCATTTTTTGCAATGTTCATAATGTTTGTATTTTAGTTTTTGAAAATGTTTGAATTGTAAATCCTAGAAAAAAAACTAGGAGCGTTAATTTTAATGGAACTGTAGTTTTCATTTTTTCTTGTTTTTTTGTTACAGTGCAAATTTGGGGTGAAACAAAGGACTGTGGAATGGATGTTTATTACTGTAGCATGGACGATTTTCAGAAAAGCAACATTATTAAATCCAGTATACACATAACAACGTGTATAAAACATAGATATTATAGGCTTTCCGAGAGGTTTTTGCTTATTTAATAAGTCCGCTAAACTTTTATTTTTGTATATTTAGAAATTAAAAGATAAATAGAAAAAATAAAAATTCGGCTCGTGCTAACTCCGAAAAGTTAGTGTTTATTTATACGCTACTTTTCATACACAAGACGGTTGGCATTAATATGAAAAAAACAATACTACTAATATCGACAGCTCTTTTTTTAAGTTCTTGTCAGCTTACAAAATACACATTTGAAGCAGTTACTCCGTTAATTGATTTTAGAACAGGTAAATGGTTAATGAACGATATTCAAGCTCCAAACAGTCTGAAACGTATTCTAACGAAAACTGCCTCCAAAAGATTCTCATATTTCCTTAATGACCGATTATATGATTTATTAAATACAAACGAAATTATAGCTCCCACTTTTATTCCTTTAAATCCTAATAAAGAGTTGTTAAGTGACTTAAAAAATGGAACAGGCTTTGATTATTTTATAAATATAAAAACTAATGCATTAAAAAATGACCTTGGTTCTATTCAAATTGGAGAGAATGATTTAAACCATACTAAAAATGCAACAATAACAATAGAAATTTACGATTTGAATACACAGCAAATTATTTTCTTTCAAAAAGTCTTTGGGTCAAATGGTGCTGAGATATTTGCAGAAAACTTTTCATTTACTAACAATGCAAATACTTTAATCCTTGGTGGATTAGAAAAAATAATGAAAGACATTAAGAAAAATTCAAAATACTAATGCCAACACCGTATAAAAATAATACGTATTTTAGTGCTTAATCAAAAGGTTAGAGAGTGTTTGCTTGCTTCCGATTTTCCTGCGGAAAATCCTCGCACTCAAACTACGCACTATTATTATACGCGAGCGTTGGGCACAATAAAAAATATTGCTAAATAATTGAAAATATAATTTATTGAACATATCTTTGATAACATCAAATGATAGCATCAATAAATGAAACCACCTTACGATATAACTCCTCGAATTTTAAAATTGATTTCTACTATATCTGAAAAACTAGGAGAAATTAATGCAACTTTTCTAGATAAACCATCTCCTACTCTTAGGAAACAGAATAAAATAAAAACAATCCATTCTTCACTGAAAATTGAAGGTAATACTTTAACTGAAGAACAAATAACTGCTTTATTAGATAATAAAAGAGTTATTGGACCAGAGAAAGATGTAATTGAAGTACTTAATGCCATAAAAGTATACGAAAATATAAATGAGTACGAATCCATATCTGAAAAATCATTCTTACAAGCTCATAAATTATTAATGGATGGATTAGTAGAGCATTCTGGAAAATACAGAAAACAAGGTGTTGGAATAGTTAAAGGATCTAAAGTTGAGCATTTGGCTCCTCCTTTTGAGAATGTTCCTTTTTTAATGAAAGATTTGTTTAACTATTTGAAATCTGATGAAATTGAACTTATTAAAAGTTGTGTTTTTCATTATGAAATGGAATTTATTCATCCTTTTATAGATGGAAATGGAAGAATGGAAAGATTATGGCAAACATTAATTTTATTGGAAAAATATGCTGTATTTGAATACATACCATTTGAAACTTTAATAAGTTCAAACCAAAACGAATACTATAAAGTACTTTCTCAATGTGATAAACTTGGGAAGTCTACTCTATTTATAGAATATATGTTATCTATTATTGAAAGTTCTCTTGACAGTTTATTAAATTTTAATAATCGAAACTTTAACACCGAAGAAAGAGTTAACTATTTTAGTTCTTTAGGTTTTAAAGAGTTCTCGAGAAAAGATTATATGAATACTTTCAAGGATATTTCTTCTTCAACTGCGACAAGGGACTTGAAAAAAGGAATTAAACTAGGCTTATTTAATAAAATAGGTGAAATGAATAAAACTAAATATATCGTAATTGTGCCCAACAACGGCTAAACTTAATGTGGGTTTTTAGGCTTTCTTGATGTTTTTGGCTTTTTTACTTTGTACGCTTAAACTTATTTGATTAGTTTTTTGAATATCCGTTTTCACTCATAATCCAGTAATATTTGCTATTACAAGTCTATCAAAGAGTTTATCTTCAAAGTATCTTCGGTTTAATTTATATACAAATTCATTGAGGTATAATTGAAGATACTTTCCTTTTATTT
>CALKXS010000189.1 GCA_938003745.1 uncultured Algibacter sp. | reverse complement strand
AACAATCTGTTCTGGGCTATAGTCTTCTTTAATCCATTGAGTTATAAAATCTCTAATTTCTTGAGTCAAACGAATCGATTTAGGCTTATTGGCTTGCCTTTGGTGGTATTTCTTTTGAGCTAAGTCAACCTGATAAGCACCACTTCTTTGCTTTTGCAAATGGTAGATTTCGTATCTTTGATGTAATTCTAAATGGGCCATTATTTTCAAGTTTTAGCGACCTAAAAATATAACCTTTTTAGTACTCTTCACACTTTTTCATTTTACCTAGGCAAAATGAAAAAGTGTGAAGAGTTTTTTTATAACAGCTAAAGCTGTTGCGTTTATGACTTGAATCTAAGTTATGTTCTTAATACCATCGTAACCTTTGATATTGTTTCTTTGTCTTTAGAAACATTCACAGAGAAAGTTGTTAGGATTAATGAAGAATATCCATTTCTAGTTTATGTAGAAAATAATGAGATATTAGGATATGCATATGGAGGTAAGTGGCGACCTAAACCAGCTTATAAACAAACAGTAGAATCTACAGTTTATGTAAAGCACGGGACTCATGGAAAACAAATAGGTACTAAACTTTATAAAGAGCTTTTATCTATATTAAAAAAGCAAAACTATCATATTGTTTTAGGAGGCTTAACTTTGCCAAATGATGCTAGCGTAAGGTTGCACGAAAAATTTGGTTTTGAGCAAGTGGCACACTTCAAGGAAGTAGGAAAAAAATTTGATACTTGGCTGGATGTTGCTTTTTGGCAATTGAAATTAATTTAAATTTTCCACTTAATATTGCAACCAATACTTGGTTTTTGTATAGATGAGTTTTCTTTATTTTCAATTAAGCAATCTAATGCATGTTTTAAATCTTGCCCATCTTTAGGCAAACCATTCCCTGGTCTAGAATTGTCTAACTGTCCTCTATAACTTAATTCAAAATTAGCATTAAACACAAAAAAATCTGGAGTACATGCTGCGTTATATGCTTTTGCGGTTTCTTGAGTTTCATCGTATAAATATGGAAATGGATAGTTTTCTTTTTTTGCATGAATAGCCATTTTTTCAGGAGAATCTTGTGGGTAATTAATAACATCATTACTCGAAATTGCTATAAATCCTATTTCCTTTCTTGAATAGGTATTAGCTAAAGTTACAAGTGTTGGATTTACATGAATAACAAAAGGGCAGTGGTTACAAATAAACATTATAACAGTTGCTTTTTCTCCTTTTAGTTGATTAAGACTTAATACGGTATTAGAAACAGTATCAAGTAAATTGAAATTTGGTGCTTTTGTTCCTAAAGGAAGCATGTTTGAAGGTGTTCTTGCCATTTGAAATTATTTTTACGAAGTTCGTTATAATTTGTATTTTTAAAAAATGAGTGAGACAATAACTTTTGAAGATTTTTCAAAAACAGATTTAAGAATAGGTACTATTATAGAAGTGAATGATTTTCCTGAAGCAAGAAATCCTGCCTATCAATTAACTATTGATTTTGGTGATTTAGGGATTAAAAAAACTTCAGCGCAAATAACAACGCTATATAGTAAGGATGATCTATTAAACAAGCAAATAGTTGCAGTTGTAAACTTTCCTAGAAAACAAATAGCAAAGTTTATGAGTGACTGTTTGGTTCTAGGGGCAGTAAATGGGAAGGATGTTATTTTATTAAATCCAGAATTAAAAGTTAAAAATGGGAGTCAAGTCAGTTGATTAAATCTCAATATAGTTTATAAAAAAAAACCGTTGTGATTAGCAACGGTTTTTTCTTTCTATTTTATTAACGGTTATATGTCATCAAAACTAACATCAGTAAAACTATCTGCAGATGGTGTTTCAGTTTCTTCTGTTGTGGTGGTGTTTGTATTCTCGTTATTATATTCTTTTTTGAAATCTTTTTGGTGACGTTCACTAATTACTTCATCTCCTTTTTCATTAATTATATAATTAGTCATTTCAGATAAAATCTCTTTAAATTCAGAGAAGTCTTCTTTGTAAATATAAATTTTATGTTTTTTATAATGAAAAGATCCGTCGTCATTAGTGAATTTTTTACTTTCAGTAATAGTAAGGTAATAATCTTCAGCTTTTGTAGCTCTTACATCAAAGAAATAAGTACGTCTTCCAGCTCTTAATACTTTAGAAAAAATCTCATCTTTCTCCATCATGTCATTATTATTCATAGTTATGTTGAATTTTATCGTATAATCATTATTTCTATCAAAAATCTAAAAAAAAAATATACAAACCAACAAAATATGATGATTCTTTTTGATATTTCTATAATTTTTAACGAAAATTAAGATTAAAATTTCATAAAATGAAGTTTTTTAGGGACTTACATTTTTTTATCTACCGATTCACTTAACTGTTTTAAGTATAAATGTTTGTAGTAACCATCACTATTAATGAGAATCTCATGTGTGCCTTCTTGTACAATTTCTCCATCATCAAGTATAATAATTTTATCTGCATTTTTAGCAGATGAAACACGATGACTTACAATTATAGTAGTTTTATTTGATGAAATTTTAGCAAGGTTTTTAAGGATTTTTTCTTCTGTCTCTGTATCTACAGCAGATAAGCAATCGTCAAATAATAAAATTTCTGGAGTCTTAATAATGGCCCTAGCAATTGAGACACGTTGTTTTTGACCTCCAGAAAGCGTTATACCTCGTTCACCTAAAACAGTGTCGTAACCTTTATTAAATTTTATAATGTTCTTATGTACTTGAGCATTTTTAGCAGCATTGATAACGTCTTCATCTGTTGCGTTCTCTTTTCCAAATTTGATATTGGTTTTAATAGTGTCAGAAAAAAGAAAGGCATCTTGAGGGACATAACCAATATTATTTCGTAAATCAGAAAGGTTATGTTTGTTTATTTCGAGGTTATTTATTTCAACTGCTCCACTGTCTACATCATATAATCTTCCAACCAAATCTAAAATTGTAGATTTTCCAGAACCCGTTTTTCCAATTATAGCAAGAGTTTCACCATGCTTAATATCAAAATTTATGTTTTTTAAGGCTTGTATATTAGTGTCATCATAGGTGAATGATACATTTTTAAAAGAAATATCTCCAGTTATTACGGTGTTTTCTTTAACTGTATTTCTAATTTCTGGTTCAATTTTTAAAAACTCATTAATTCGTTTTTGAGATGCTTCAGCTTGTTGTACAATAGACGTAACCCAACCAACAGTAGCTACTGGCCATGTAAGCATGTTTACATAAATAATAAATTCGGCAATGGTTCCAAGACTTTCAATTTGTCCATTAATATACTGCATTCCTCCAATGTAGATAACTAAAAGATTACTAGCGCCAATAAGTAAAATCATCATAGGAAAAAATAAAGCTTGTACTTTTACTAAGCTTAATTGTTTTTGTTTACTAGTTTTAGATAATTTTTCAAAACTTGTAGAAGTTTGTGGTTCAATACCATATGCTTTAATTACTGAAATCCCACTAAAGGATTCTTGAGTAAACGTTGACAGTTTCGATAAATACTCTTGTACTATAGTGCTCCTTCGATGTATTTCTTTACTTAGTTTATATATAGCTAAAGATAGAATAGGTAAAGGCACAATGGTGTAGAATGCTAGCTCTGACGCTTCGTTAAACATGTAGATAAATGCAATCACAAAAAGCGTAATTGTATTTATGGTATACATTATAGCAGGGCCAGCATACATTCTTACTCTACCAACGTCTTCGCTTATACGATTCATTAAATCTCCCGTTCTATTTTTCTTGTAAAAGTTTAAAGAGAGTTTTTGGTATTGTTCATAAATTTCGTTTTTTAAATCATACTCTATATAACGAGACACGTTTATAATAGCTTGCCTCATTAAAAAGGTAAAAAGACCACCAATTAAAGAGGCTCCAATAATATATAAAATAGCTTCGGTTAAGTCTGCTTTAAAAACATCTTTAGTAATAATACCCTTTGTGAAGTTTTCAATAACAACAAAAATTTCTTTTACATATCTTGGAGTAAACAAGATGAAGATTCTCGCTATAATTGTAATTATAGTACCTCCAATAAGGTTTGTTTTGTATTTTAAAAAGTATTTATTAAGATGTTTTAATTCTTTCATTTATAGCTTGACTAATAGGTTGACAAATATAAAGTATTAAAATTATAAACCGATTCTGTAACTGTTTGAGAATTGTTAAATATAGCCTAAAGTATTTAGTGTCATTTTGTAAGTATTGCTGGAAATATTTCGATTTAAAAATAAAGTGCTTTTCCTTAATAAAAGGATGAAGAAAGTGAAATAGTTTTTAAAATAGTATTATTTTTGTAATCGAAAGTAAAATAGCTTTCAATTATTAAATTAAGTTCTTTGTAATTATGTTAAACAGAAGACATATTCGTGTAAAAGTAATGCAAGCCATTTATGCCTTTAAAGGAGGTGAAAGTGATGATTTTAGTAATGACCAAAAGTTCTTACTGTCTAGTATAGATAATATGTACAACCTGTACTTGTTAATTATATCAATTTTGATGGAGGTTCAAAAAAGAGCTGAAAGTGATATAGAAAAAAAACAAAAAAAGCATTTAGCAACAAAAGAGGACAAAGATCCAAACAGGAAATTTGTTAATAATGAATTACTAATGAAACTTAAAGATAATTTTAATCTTGAAGATGATTTAGAACTTTATAAAATTACAAACTGGGAGTTAGATCAAGAATATATTGATGTTATTTTTAAGGCTATTATAGCTAGTGATTTGTATAAAGATTATATGCAAAATAGGGTATCTGATTTTAAAGAGGATAAAAACATTATAATTGATATTTTTAAAGATATTATTGCACCAAACGAAAAGTTATACGATTATATAGAGGATAAGAATTTAACTTGGTTAGATGATTTACCTACTGTAAATACTACAATTTTAAAATTACTTAGAAAAGTAAAAGCAACATCTATAGATAGTCACTTTACACCAAAACTGTATAAAGATATTGATGATAAACAATTTGCAATTATTTTATTTAAGAAGACATTACTTAATAGAACTGCTCTTAATAAAGAAATAGAAGCGAAAACAAAAAACTGGGATGCAGATAGAATTGCAGACGTAGACTATGTACTCCTACAAATGGCAATTTGTGAATTGAAACATTTTTCTTCTATCCCAGCCAAAGTTACTATTAATGAATATTTAGAAATTGCTAAAGAATATTCTACACCAAAAAGCAGTATTTTTATAAATGGAATTTTAGATAAGTTAGTTAAGGAGTATGAAAGTAATGGTACTTTAAATAAAATAGGAAGAGGACTAATGTAAGTTGCTAAGAGACAGATAAAAATTTTTATACAAAAAAATAATTACTATTTTTGCAAACTGAAATTGAAAAATATTTATAAAATGAAAAAAGTTATATTAGGGTTAGGAGCTATCTGTTTATTAGCATTTGCATCTTGTAAAGAAGATGCAACAAAAAAAATAAATGAAAGTAATGTAGCAGCAGCAGCAGATAGAGATGCTGTTTCTTCTAAGTTTCCAGTGCTTCAGTTTGTGGAAAGCGAACATGATTTTGGTGAGATTGAAAGAGGAACATCTGTTGAAACTGTTTTTAAATATAAAAATACAGGAGTTGCTCCTTTAGTACTTACAAACATAGGTACTAGTTGTGGGTGTACTGTCCCAAAAGATTGGTCTAGAGAACCTTTATTACCAGGGGCAGAAGGGAAGTTTACAGTAAAGTATAATGGGAGTGGTAAAGGTGCAGTGGCAAAGTCTATTACAATTACTGCCAATACAGAAAAAGGATCTGAAATAGTAAAAATTAAAGCATTTATTAAAGAAGATCCAAATGCAGCTAAAACGGTTGTACCAAAAAAATAATAAATAATAAATAGATTCAAAATGGAACAATTAGGACAATTTATGCCGTTTATTTTAATGTTTGTGGTAGTGTATTTTTTTATGATTGCACCACAAATGAAACGTGCTAAAAAAGAAAAGAAATTTGCTGCAGAATTAAAGCGTGGTGATAAAGTAGTTACCAAAAGTGGTTTACATGGTAAGGTAGCTGATTTAAATGATAAAGATAACAGCTGTGTTATAGAAACTATGGCTGGAAAATTAAAGTTTGATCGTTCTGCAATTTCTATGGAAATGAGTTCTAAATTGAATGCTCTGGCGAAATAAAAAAGCATTAATATGTAATGGATAAAAAAAGCTTCCAATCATTGGAAGCTTTTTTTATGATTAAAATTTTAAAGAGACTAATTATAATTATGATAAAAGAAAAGAGATTCAATAGATAAATAACGTTCTCCTGTATCATAATTCATTGTTAATATTGTTGCGTTTTTATCAATATTTGGTAATTGTTTTCTAACAGCGGCCAATGAAGCTCCTGTTGATATTCCAACAAGAATGCCTTCTGTTTTTGCAATATTTTGTACTTCTGCAAAGGCTTCTTCTTTAGTTATTCTAACCGCTCCATCAATAATATTTACATTAAATACTTCTGGTATAAATCCTGGTCCAATACCTTGTAACGGGTGTGATCCTGGTTCTCCTCCAGATATTACAGGAGAATCATTAGGCTCTACAGCTAGTACTTTTAAGTTACTAAATTTTTCTTTTAAAACCTCAGACATTCCTGTGATATGTCCACCTGTGCCAACACCAGTAATTAGATAATCTACACCTTCTGGGAAATCATTAATAATTTCTAAAGCTGTAGTTTTTCTATGAGTTTCTGGGTTTGCAGGATTTGTAAATTGAGATGGCATCCAAGCATTTTTATTGCTTTCAGCTAATTGATTCGCTTTTGCAATAGTTCCACCTAAGCCTAATTCTTTTGCAGTTAGTACAAGGTTTGCACCATATGCAGACATTAAGGCACGTCGTTCAACAGACATAGATTCTGGCATTACTAATGTAAGTTTGTAATTTTTAACAGCACAAACCATGGCTAAACCAATACCTGTGTTTCCTGAAGTTGGTTCAATAATTTCAGTATCTTTTGTTATAAGATGTCTTTTTTCAGCATCTTCAATCATAGATAAAGCTATTCTATCTTTAATGCTTCCTCCTGGATTTGATTTTTCTAATTTCATCCAAACATTGGCACCCGGAAAAAGTTTACTTAAACGTACTACAGGCGTGTTGCCAATCCCTTCTAGTATATTATTTATTTTCATAAGACGTGGTTTTTTAATTATTATTTCAAAGCTGTTAATTCAGCTATTTTGCATATTACTTCAGTTGCTTTAATCATGCTTTCAACAGGTACATACTCATAACGACCATGAAAATTGTGTCCGCCTGCAAAAATATTTGGGCAAGGTAATCCCATATAACTTAGTTGAGAGCCATCAGTACCACCTCTTATTGCTTTTATAAGTGGTTTTATGTTAAGTTGTTTCATAGCTTCTTCGGCAATATCAACAATATGCATAACAGGCTCAACTTTTTCTTTCATATTGAAATATTGATCTTTAATCTCTACAATAATGGCTTCTCGTCCATATTGAGAATTTAATTCATTTGCTAGCTTTAGCATCACTTCCTTACGGGCTTTAAAATGTCCTTTGTCATGATCTCTAATAATATATTGTAATGTTGTTTCTTCTACACTACCTTCCATATCATGTAAATGGAAAAAACCTTCATAACCAGATGTGTGTTCAGGTATCTCTAATTTTGGTAGAGAATTAATAAATTCAGTAGCTATATGCATAGAATTTATCATTTTTCCTTTAGCATATCCAGGATGAACAATCTTTCCTTTTACTTTAACAACGGCACCAGCAGCGTTAAAGTTTTCATATTCTAATTCTCCAATTTGGCTACCATCCATCGTGTAAGCCCATTCTGCTCCAAATTTATCAACATCAAATTTATGAGCGCCTCGACCAATTTCTTCATCAGGAGTAAAGCCAACTCTAATCTTTCCGTGTTTAATTTCTGGATGATTAATTAAGTATTCCATTGCAGACACTATTTCGCATATTCCAGCTTTATCATCTGCTCCTAAAAGGGTAGTGCCGTCTGTTGTTATTAAGGTTTGCCCTTTATATAATAATAAATCATCAAAATAGTCTGGAGATAATATAATGTTTTCTGTTTCATTTAGTACGATGTCTGTGCCATCATAATTTTCAACAATTTGAGGTTTAACGTTTGCACCTGTAAAATCTGGAGAGGTATCAAAATGAGAAATAAAACCAATAGTAGGAACATCATGATCTACATTACTTGGTAAAGTTGCCATGATATACGCATTATCATCTATAGATACGTCTTGCATGCCAATAGTTTTAAGTTCATCAGTAAGTTTATTAGCTAAATCCCATTGTTTAGCTGTACTTGGTGTCGTGCTTGAGTTTACATCAGATTCTGTATCGATAGTAACGTAACCAATAAAGCGTTTTATAATATGTTCTTTTGAAATCATTTGTAATTGAAATTTATAATTTAATAGAGATAAAAGACTCTATTATGGGCTCTAAAATACGATTATTAATTTTTTTGACTTTTGAATTGGTTGATTTTTTATTTAGAAGTACTTTTGCATAAATAATACTTGATGTACAAATTACTACTTCGTCCAATATTTTTTCTTTTCGATCCAGAAAAAATTCACTATTTCACATTTTCATTAATTAGAATTACTTCTAAAATACCTGGAGTTTCTGCAATATTTAGAAGCTTTTATCAAATAGAAGATAAAAAGTTAGAACGAAAAATTTTTGGACTAACATTTAAAAACCCTGTAGGTTTAGCTGCTGGTTTCGATAAAAATGCAGTTTTATTTAATGAACTAGCAAATTTTGGATTTGGTTTTATTGAAATTGGAACTTTGACTCCTAAAGGTCAAACAGGTAATCCTAAAAAAAGACTTTTTAGGCTAAAAGATAATCAAGGTATTATTAACCGAATGGGGTTTAATAATGAAGGGGTACAAGTGGCAATAGAGCAACTTAAAAAAAATAAAGGAAAACTTATTATTGGTGGAAATATTGGTAAAAATACAGATACAAAGCCCGAAGATTATACAACCGACTATCTAGAATGTTTTAATGCTTTGCATGAATATGTTGATTATTTTGTGCTTAATGTAAGTTGTCCTAATGTTGGAAGTCATGCAAAACTTAATGATAAGGATTATTTAGAAGAATTAATTGGAGCTGTACAAAAAGCAAATAAAACTTTTGATAAACAAAAGCCTATTCTTTTAAAAATAGCTCCAGATTTAAATGAGGCTCAATTAGATGAAATAATAGAACTTGTTATAGATACCAAGCTTGATGGTGTTATTGCTAGTAACACATCTACAGATAGAACGGGTTTAAAGGCTTCTGAAACATTATTAAAGTCAATTGGTAATGGTGGTTTAAGTGGGCAACCGGTAAGAAAGAAGAGCACTCAGGTTATTAAATATTTATCGAATAAAAGTAATAAAGCGTTTCCTATAATTGGAGTTGGAGGTATTCACTCTGCTCAAGATGCTTTAGATAAAATAGAAGCAGGAGCCGATTTAGTTCAAGTCTATACTGGTTTTATTTATGAAGGACCAAAGCTTATTAAAAGTATAAATAAGGTATTACTTAAAAAGTAATTTTTATTTAATAACTTTTTTTACAATGGTAGAGCTACCATTTTGAAGAGTTAGTAAATAAACACCTTTATTTAATCGGTTCAAGTTTATTTCATTGTTGTTTAATGTACCTTGTACAAACACTTGCCCAGTTAAATTTGAAATGGTATAATATGTTGAACCTTCTAAGTCTGTAGATTTTAAATAAAGCATATTTCCAGAAATTGGATTTGGATATACTTTTACATTTAAAGCTTTTAACTGCTTTGTTTTTGAAAATTTTTCTTTAATGCTAATATTGTCAATAGCTATATCAGAATCCCAACCATTACCTCTAACAGCTCTAAATCTTATTTTTATAGTTTGTCCATTATACTTAGATAAATCTATTGTTTTTGTTAGAAAATCTTCATCTGAGCTTTTTTGAACTTGTCCTTTTATAGCAGGAATTACATCATTTTGATATCCGTTATCAGTTTGAATATCAACATGTAATTGTCCCATGTTTTCTCCAAACATGTGATAAGCAAATTCTAATTCTAGATTAGATTTATTTATTTCAATACATGGAGAGGTAAATTCCGCAATATCTCCTTGTATTGCACCAGAAGCTTCTGCATAGATGTATGCTCCAGATGATGTTTCGTCATTATAATCAACCAAAGGTCCTGTGCCTTTTGTTTGAGTCTCTCCAGAATTTATTAACCAATTATAACCATTCTCATAATTATTGTTGGCAGTCCATCCATGGTCTCCTGCTGTAGTAAAGCTTTCAAAACCTTCACTAAAAGGTGTGTTTTTTAAAGTACCAACTTTTATATAATTGAAATACGTTTTACTTATTGATTGTGATTTATTTGAAACTGTAAGAGACACATTGTAAACGCCTTGGTCAAAAGTATGACTTGGTGTTTTTGTTGTGTAATCTATAATGTGATCACCATCTACATCCCACTCCCATTGTGTTATGTTTTCACAAGTTCCTGTGAAATTAACAGTTAAAGAGTTATCACAAGTTTGATCAATATCAACACTAAAATCAGCATTAAATGAATTTGAACTATAATGTTTTTTTACAGATTTATAAAAACCAAACATTCGTGCTAATTGTTGTTTAGAAAAATGTGATCTACACTTTTTTATTGAATAAGACATGATATTACCTGTGTCTGGGTTATAGCTATGTCCATTTGCATCTATAGCTGTACCATTATAACTACAGTCTTCCTTTTTAATTTTTTTTGAACTTAATTTTGGGTCTGCAGGTGTATCACAAATGCCATCTCCATCTGTATCACAGTTGCTACCATCAACCAATTCAGTCGTGTTTTTATTTCCATCAGGCCCATGAGTATGCATCAAAGAAAATAGGTGTCCTATTTCATGAGCTAACGATGATCCATTTTTAGCACAATCATTTCTAATAACAATAATATCAGACATGCCAACTGTATTGGCATAACCACAAATACTTGAATTACTAGCATTTTCTAAATAATCAGTAAAATAAATATTAATAACATTAGATACATTATTACCATTTGTTAAATCACTTTCATCCTGCTTATTTAAATGACAGAATGTGTTATTATCTACGTAATTAATACCTTCGCTTAAGTAAAACTCTAAGTAAGCATCTGCATAAATAGTATTTAAATTATTAATAATGTTATTTAAATCAAAAAGACTTAAACCTCCGGTTCCTTGTGAAGATCTAATAATGTGAGCTTTAACAGGTATAGAGTTTGTTAGTGCTTTAATAGATGATTTACCAGATTTTGAAGATTTAGATAGGAAAGTAGTTTCGTATTTTTTTATTTGAGAATTAAAACTATTGAAGAAATCAACTTTCTCTTGATCTATAATTGTCCCACATAAATCATTACTATTTTCTTGAGAAAATGATGAAACAGATATCATTATGAAAAGAATCGAAAATAGTGTAGATATATTAAAGCTAGAAATATTCATTTGAGACAAACATTATTTTTCAAATGTATATCTTAATGAATATCTCTAACCAAAAAAACGTTGAAGCGTTAAATTTATCGATTAGTTCACGTTATGTTAACTTAAATGTTGATTTTTAATTGATTACTATTTTTTGAGTCTTACTAGAACCTTCAATAGTGTTAAGTTTTAAAAAGTATAATCCTTTATTAAGGTTTGATACATTTAAAGTTATAGTTGGTAATTGTTGTTCTATTTGATTTTGTTTAACCAAATTTCCAATGACATTATATACTTCAATATTTTTTAATTGAATATTATTAAGATTTGTAATACTGATGCTAGTTTTGGCAGGATTAGGGTAAGTTTTTATATTAGCAATATTGCTGGAGCTGTTAGTGCTTAATGTTGATGAATTGTATGTAAAAGTAATTGTACCAATTTTATTAGTATTAAAAGGAGTTATATTTGATCTACTTGTTATTACACCATTTGCGGTATCAATGTTATTAATAGAATACCCATTACCTTCTTCTGTACCCGCATCATATGGAAATAAATCTAAAGTGTAAGTACCTTTCCAGCCACCATTCACACTTGAATTTCCAGATCTTAAGTTTTCACTATTAACTCCTATAAACCAATCAGGGCTAGGTGCAATCATAGATGCTAAAGAAATAAATGGGAAATCTTCGCTAACAGAAACATTATTAACAGTAATGAAACCTTTAGCAGTAGAAAGCCCGCCTCCGTTTAAAAATTGATTTGCATCTGCATTAGATTCAACTTCGTTTTGGAAAATTGAAGTTCCACCAGTTTCTGCTATTTCTTCAATTCCAGAAGTAGCTGCTGCACCCATCATAAAAAATGTATTAGCTGTCTTATGAGTAGTAATTACTAATGGAGACCAATGAGCACTTCCAGGTATAGGGATAGTACTTTGTCCGTCTGTAGCGTTATCAAAAACAGATTCCCATATGCTTTCAAATGTAATATTGTAGCTTGCTGTACTTTGTGCAAAAGTATTACCATATAGTAGTATTGTAAAAAGGAATAATGTTAAAGTAAAGTTTTTCATATAGTATTAATTTAAATAGATTAATCCATTTAATGTCGTAACTGGTAATGAAAACTTACACAGGTAAATAAATAAATTTTGTTAAGGCTTAGGTTGTCTTTTTTTAAGAAATGATTAAGGAAATAATAGTACTTTTATAGTCGATTATTAAAGCAAATAAATGTCAAGAAAGGTTAAGGTTATTGAATGTCCTAGAGATGCTATGCAAGGTATAAGGCAATTTATTCCAACAAATCAAAAGGTACAGTACATTCAATCTTTATTGCGCGTAGGTTTTGATACTATAGATGTTGGTAGTTTTGTGTCTCCAAAAGCAATTCCTCAAATGGTAGACACGGCAGAAGTGCTATCAAGATTAGATTTAACAAAAACATCAAGTAAGCTATTAACCATTGTTGCTAATTTAAGAGGAGCAGAAGGTGCATGCCTGTACAAAGAAATTCAATATTTAGGATATCCTTTTTCTATTTCAGAAAACTTTCAAATGCGTAATACGCACAAAACAATAGGGCAATCTGTAAATATTTTAAAAGATATACTTGCACAGGCTTCAAAACATAATAAAGAGTTAGTAGTGTATATTTCTATGGGATTTGGAAATCCATACGGTGACCCTTGGAATGTAGACATAGTAGGGGAGTGGACAGAGAAATTGGCAAATATGGGAGTAAAAATATTATCACTAAGTGACACCATTGGAAGTTCTAACCCAGAAAGTATAAATTATTTGTTTTCAAATTTAATACCGCTGTATCCAAACATAGAGTTTGGAGCTCATTTGCATACCACACCTATAAGTTGGTTTGAAAAAGTAGATGCGGCATATCAAGCAGGCTGTAACCGTTTTGATGGGGCTATTCAAGGTTTTGGAGGTTGCCCAATGGCAAAAGATGAACTTACAGGAAATATGCCTACCGAAAAACTATTATCCTTTTTAACAACTCAAAAAGTTAATAATCTTCATGCTTTAAGTTTTGAAAGTGCTTATAATGAAGCTTCAAAAATCTTTAAACATTACCATTAATTGTTTAATATAGAATTTATTATGGCTATTTTTAATTTTACTTTTGCATTCTATTTAAATTTAATCTAAATAAACTTTGCGTATCTAATTATGTGTTTTATATTTGCTGCTTGAAATCAATATTATTTATATCAAGTCTAAATAAAAACAATAAAATAATTGAAATGAAAAAGTTAATCTTAAGTTTATTTGTAGTAGGAAGTTTTTTTCAATCGTGTTCAAACGATGATGATAATGGATCTGGAGAAGAGAAAGTAGTAGCACCAGCAACATATAACTTTACAAGAAATGGAGAATCATCAGTTAGTTTTGGAGGTCAAACTACAAGAATTGAAATGGGACAAGAATTCATTGATGCTCTTAAAGATACATCAAAGAGTGAAGCAGACTTAGATGGTATATTTGCTCACCAAGAAGGGAATGCGGATTTTAGTGATGCAGATTTGAATGCTTCAACTAAAAGTATAAGAAGTAAAACAGCTGCTTCTGCAGATTATTTTTCGGCAAATACTACAGATGCCAACGCTATAAAAGCAGAATTTGATTCTTGGATTAAAGCACAAGTAGATGAGGTTTTTCCTAATTGGGGTGTGGATGCCGTAGCAGGAACTGCTGGTAAAATTCAAGAAGCAGGTGGAGGATCTACACGTTATGTAAACGGAAAAGGATTAGAATTAAATCAAGCAATAAATAAAGGTTTAATCGGTGCTTTAATGGCAGACCAAATGTTAAATAACTACTTAAGTACAGCTGTGTTAGATGCAGGAACAAATGTCGCTGATAATGATGCAGGAACCGTTGCCGATGGAAAAACATATACCAACATGGAGCATAAGTGGGATGAAGCTTTCGGTTATTTATATGGTACAGATAGCGCTACTTTACCAGTTTTAGGTGCAGATAGTTTCTTGAATAAATATTTAAAAAGGGTTGAAGATGATACTGACTTTGCTGGTATTGCAAATGAAGTATATAACGCTTTTAAATTAGGAAGAGCAGCTATTGTTGCTGGAGATTATGATTTAAGAGATCAACAAGCTGAAATTATTAGAGAAAAAATCTCTGAAGTTATAGGGATAAGAGCTGTTTATTATTTACAACAAGGAAAAGCTAATTTAGGAACAGATACTGGATCAGTATTTCATGATTTATCTGAAGGTTTCGGATTTGTTTATAGTTTACAGTTTACAAGAAAGCCTGGAACAAGTGAACCATATTTCACAAAGACAGAAGTTGATGCTTTTATTTCAACGCTTTTAAGTGGAAACGGTTTTTGGGATAGAACTGCAGGTGAATTAGATACAATGTCTGATACAATATCTGCTAAATTTAGCTTTACAACAGCGCAAGCTGGTAGCTAGTTAAGAATATATTTTTAAGTTAAAAAAGTAGTAATTGTATTACCTAATACAATTACTACTTTTAGTATTTTTGCAAAATATTTATTTTAATATGATTATGATTACAGTTAGAAAGTTTTTTTTAGTATTAATTACAATTAGTTTTGTTGTAGCTTGTAGTTCTTCGTCTTCTGATGACAGTGGTCCTACTGAACCTACCGATACATTTAATAGAGGTAGTTTATTAATAAACATTGCAGATAATATTATTATTCCTGCTTTAGAAGATTTAGAAACTAAACTTTCTACATTAAAAACAGATAAGCAGGCTTTTATTTCTAATCCTAACCAGACAAATTTGGAAGCTCTAAGAAACTCTTGGATAAGTACTTATAAGGTATGGCAGTATGTTGAGATGTTTAACATTGGAAAAGCGGAAGAGCTATTGTATAGCTTTCAAATGAATGTGTACCCAACAAATACCGTTGATATTGAAAGCAATATAACTACTGGAATATATGATTTAACTCATCCAAATAATAATGATGCTGTTGGTTTTCCTGCTCTTGATTATTTATTATATGGCGTAGCTGCTGATGATACTGCTATATTGGCTAAATATGCAGATTCAAATTATACGGAGTATTTATCAAATCTTGTAGATCAAATGAATTCACTTACCTCTACGGTTTTAAATGATTGGGATTCTACATATAGGTCTGTATTTATTAGTCAAACAGGAAATACTGCAACAAGTGCACTAAATAAATTTACAAACGATTTTGTTTATTATTACGAAAAAGGTTTACGTGCTAATAAAGTAGGAATTCCTGCTGGTAATTTTTCAGCAATACCTTTGCCAGATAAGGTAGAAGGACTTTATAGCAAAGTATATTCTAAAGAATTAACTTTAATTGCTGTGCAGGCTGTTCAAGATTTATTCAATGGTAAAAATTACTCTAGTAGTTCTACTTCAGCTAGCTTTAAGTCTTATTTAGTGTCTTTAGAACGAAATGATTTGGCTACAATAATTAATTCTAGATTGGATGATGCTCAACAAAAATTACAGGCATTGAATGCAGATTTTACTTTGCAAATAAGTGATGATAATACAAAAATGACAGAGGCATATGACGCACTACAATTAGTTGTGGTTTCATTAAAAGTAGATATGTTGCAAGCTTTCAATATAAGTGTCGATTACGTTGATGCTGATGGCGATTAAAACATTAAAAAAATAATATAAAGGTTGTCTTAAGGCAACCTTTTTTTTAAAATGAATTTAAGTATAAAAACATATCTAAACAAAAATACCAATGCTGCACCTTTAGCTGTTTTTAGAATAGCCTTTGGTGTTATGATGTGTCTTAGTATTGTTCGTTTTTGGTATCATGGTTGGATAGAAACGCTTTACATTCAACCCAAATTTCATTTTTCTTATTACGGTTTTGAATGGGTAAAACCTTTGGGGGTTTACACTTATTTATTATTTATTTTATGTGGTATTGCGGCCATTTTTGTGGCATTAGGCTTTAAGTACAGACTTGCAATAGTTACGTTCTTTCTAAGTTTTACTTATATAGAGTTAATGGATAAAACCACGTATCTAAATCACTATTACTTTATAAGTTTATTAAGTTTTTTAATGATTTTTTTACCTGCCAATGCGCATTTTTCTGTCGATAATCTATTTAAAAAAAAAAGCTTTAATAATGTGCCTAAATGGACAATAGATAGTATAAAGCTTTTATTAGGTGTAGTTTATTTTTATGCAGGGTTAGCAAAACTAAATAGCGATTGGTTATTTAGAGCAATGCCATTAAAAATATGGTTGCCTTCCAAATACGATTTACCCTTAATAGGAGATACTCTAATGCATCAAGAATGGTTTCATTATGCTATGAGTTGGAGCGGAATGCTTTACGATTTGCTAATTCCGTTTTTGTTACTATATAAAAGAACACGTATTTTTGCTTTTATTTTAGTCGTAATATTTCACGTGTTTACACGAGTTCTATTTCCTATTGGGATGTTTCCGTTTATAATGATTGTATCTACATTAATATTCTTTGATGAGGGTTTGCAAAAAAAAATCATTAGTATGCTAAAAGGTATTTTTCAATATAAACAACCAAGTACAAATAATACTTTAAAAACTAATTATACTTATCAATTTAGGAGACCTATAGTTAGTTTACTAATTCTATTTTTTATTGTTCAACTTGTTTTTCCTTTTAGAAATATTTTTTATAAAAATGAACTATTCTGGACAGAAGAAGGTTTTCGTTTTTCATGGCGTGTTATGCTTATAGAAAAAATGGGGATTTGCACATTTAAAATAGTTGATGAGAAGACAGGAGATTTCTTTTATGTTGATAATAAAGATTTTTTAACATCCTTTCAAGAAAAACAAATGAGTTTTCAACCCGGTTTTATTCTAGAATATGCACATTATTTGGGGGACCATTTTAGTTCTCAGGGACATAAAAACGTTCAGGTTTTTGTTGAAAGTTATGTTGCATTAAATGGAAGATTAAGTCAGCCATTTATAGATAAAAACGTAGATTTGTACCGCGAAAAAGAATCATTTAAACATAAACATTGGATTTTACCATTTAACGATGAAATTAAAGGACTTTAGTATTATTATAGCACTTATTTTTAGTATTACAGTATTTGCACAAAATAAGATAACTGGAACAGTTACTTTTTCTGAAAATAACACACCATTGGTTAATGTGAAAGTGTATGATAAAGTTGCGGGTATTTTGACTACTACTGATGAATTTGGTAATTTTCAATTTGAAACAACTAAAAAAGAAATAACATTAGTTTTCTTTTCTTATGAATATGATGTTTATGAGATTAAAGTTGAAACGAGTAATGTTTCAGACATGAAAATTGTTTTGAATGATTTATCTAAAACTTTAAGTGAAGTAGAAATTACTGCTAGAAAAAGACGTGTTTTCGAATTGAAACGATTAAATGACGTTGAAGAAACTGCTATTTACGCAGGTAAAAAGACTGAGGTAGTTTTAATAGAGCAGTCTATGGCGAATTTGGCGTCAAACAATGCGCGTCAAATCTATAGTCAAGTAGCAGGTTTAAATATTTATCAAAATGACGACGCGGGCTTACAATTAAATATTGGAGGTCGTGGGCTTGATCCAAATAGAACGGCTAACTTTAATACCAGGCAAAATGGTTATGATATAAGCGCAGATGTTTTAGGCTACCCAGAAAGTTATTACACACCAGCTGCCGAAGGCTTATCTGAAATACAAGTTATTCGAGGAGCAGCTTCGTTGCAGTATGGGACACAATTTGGAGGTTTAATTAACTTTAAAATGAAGTCTCCTAATCCAAACAAACCTTTAGAATTTATAACAAGAAATACATTAGGAAGCTTCGGTTTGTATACTAATTTTACTAGCTTAAGTGGAACAAAAAATAAATGGAGTTACTACACTTATTTTAATTATAAAAAAGGGGATGGATTTAGACCAAATTCTCAGTTTAAATCTAAAAATGTATTTGCACATTTAGGGTATCAGTTTAACAAAAAAACTTCATTGGAGGGGGAAGTTACTTATTTAAGTTATTTAGCTCAGCAAGGAGGAGGATTAACAGATACTATGTTTGAAGAAGACCCTTTGCAAAGTAATAGAGCTCGAAATTGGTTTGAAATAGATTGGTTGTTGTATAATATTAAATTATCTCATGAGTTTTCTGGAAACACAAACTTCACACTTAATATTTTTGGATTAAATGCATCGCGAAATGCTTTAGGGTTTAGAACAAATAGAGTAAATCAAATAGATCCAAATGGAGAACGTGATTTAATAAAAGGAGATTTTAATAATTTTGGTTTCGAATCTAGGCTATTAAGTAAATATAAAATATCCAATAAGAATGCTACGTTCTTAATTGGGGGTAAGTTTTATAAGGCGGATAATTACCAGCGTCAAGGCCCTGGAAGTGATGGTTTTGGTTCTGAATTTAATTTTGCTAACGAAGAATTTCCTAATTATTCAAATCAATCTGAGTTCGATTTACCTAATTTAAATGTAGCCTTATTTGGAGAAAATATATTTTATTTAACAGAACAATTTTCTGTAACTCCAGGGTTTAGATTTGAATATATAAAAACAGAAAGCGAAGGTTTTTTTAAACGTATAAACACTGACGGAGCAGGAAATGTTATTTTTGAAGAAAATGTTGAGGATAATCAAGATTTTGAACGTTCATTTTTATTATTAGGCTTAGGTTTAAGTTATAAAGCGAATTCTAAACTAGAGCTTTATGGAAATATTTCAGAAAACTATCGTTCTGTTACGTTTTCAGATATAAATATAACTAATCCAGCATTTTCTATTAATCCAGATATTACTGATGAAGAAGGTTTTACTGCAGATATTGGTATTAGAGGTAATTATAAAGGCTTCGTATCTTATGATTTAGGAGCGTTTGGTTTGTTTTATAATGGTAGAATAGGTTTTGTTCAAAAAGGATTACCAGACGGAAGAGTTGTAAGTGAACGTGGTAATGTTGGTGATGCCTTAATGTATGGTGTAGAATCTTTATTTGATTTTAATTTAAAGAAAATACTGGGTTTAAATAATGATTTTCAATTAAATTATTTTATAAATACGTCTATTATAAATTCTGAGTATACTGAATCTCAACAATCTGGAATAGAGGGTAATAAAGTAGAGTTTGTTCCGGATATGAATATGAAAACTGGTATAAATGGCGGATATAAAAATTTATTAGCTAGTATTCAATATACATATTTAAGTAAACAATTTACAGATGCAACAAACTCTACAGTTGCTAGTTTAAGTGGTGTAATTGGAGAAATTCCAGAATATGATATTTTAGATTTATCGCTATCCTATAGTTATAAAAATTTCAAATTAGAAGCTGGAGTAAACAACGTTTTGGATAACAGTTATTTTACAAGAAGAGCAACAGGTTATCCAGGTCCAGGAATAATACCATCTGCTCCTAGAAATTTTTATACTACATTGCAGATTAAATTTTAAATTATAGAGCACATGAAAATAGTTAAGAAAATACTCGTTACATTATTAATTGTTTTTGTCTTAATTCAATTTTATAGACTAGAGAAAAACAAT
The DNA here is from genome assembly GCA_938003745.1 of uncultured Algibacter sp. Lineage (GTDB taxonomy): Bacteria > Bacteroidota > Bacteroidia > Flavobacteriales > Flavobacteriaceae > Postechiella. The sequence goes on along the minus strand of CALKXS010000189.1, from coordinate 6,791 downwards.
ACTGATTATAGAGAATTGACAGCTTTTGTTGATGATACAAAACCATCAGAAGAGGTTAAAGCTATTTTGGAAAAACACTGTTATGATTGTCATAGTAATAAAACAAATTATCCTTGGTATTCAGAGATAGCACCAGTTTCTTTTTGGATAGGGCATCATGTAGAAGAAGGAAATGAACATTTTAATCTATCTAAATGGGATAATTATAAAACAAAAAAAAGAGATCATAAATTAGATGAGCTTATTGAGGAAATTGAAGAAGGTAAAATGCCTTTAAATTCCTATACATGGTTACATGGTTCTATAACAGAAGAGGAAAAAGAAAGTTTAATAACTTGGGCTAAAGAGGTTAGAGCTGGATATAATTTAGAAAAATAATTTTTGTTCTTATTATTAGTAAAGGCATGTATTAAAAATTTGTATATATTAATATGCGATTCTTGGTTTTCATATTTTTAATTCTATACAATCATTCTCTTATTGCAAAAGAGTGGAAGTCTATAAAACAATACCAAAAATTAACCCAAAGAGAAAAGTTATCGCCTTCAGATTGGTTAAAATCAGATAGAATTAAAAATACCGTAGTTTGGCAAAATGCAAATCGTTGCAACTTAAAACACAATTTATATCAAGAATATTTAAACATTGTTCAGCGTAGGGATTTTTATAAATGGTTGTCATCTCAATTTTATAAAAAGGGACACGAGGTTGTTTGGGTGAAAATGGCACATTTCATTTCAAAAAAAATGCATATTATGGAGGTGTTTCCTTTTTCATTATTTACAAAAAAAGAAATTAAAATATACGCTAAAGCGGGTAGTGAAACTGTTTTTAATAAAGCATTTACTGACTTACAACTCTTATATCATTCTAGTAAAATTATAAAAGATGAAGATGCTACGGTATGGGATAACAGGATACTTTATAAAGAACAATACATTTGGGTAAATCGTATTTATAAAAAAATTAACCCTAAAAGTTTAAAAACATTAGAACGTATAGCAAAACGAAAGTTTTTATATGCTTTTGTTGTGCCAAGAGTAGTTCAATTCAAGGGTGATTTATCAAATCCAGAAGCACGTTTTAATTATGCAATTAAAATATTGAAACCTTACTGTGAAAAGGCTTATAAATAAAAGATAATTAATTCGTATATATATTGTACATTTGCACGCAATTATAATCGTAATTGCATCATGAACGCACACCAAAATAAAATAGTAGGAGAAGGACTAACTTACGACGATGTTCTTTTAGTTCCGGCTTTTTCAGAAGTACTTCCAAGAGAAGTCAGTATTCAAACAAAATTTACTAAAAACATTACTATTAATGTACCTATTGTATCTGCTGCAATGGATACAGTAACAGAAAGCAAAATGGCTATTGCCATGGCGCAAGAAGGTGGTATAGGTGTTCTTCATAAAAACATGACTATTAAGGCGCAAGCCATAAAGGTTAGAAAAGTAAAGCGTGCAGAAAGCGGAATGATTATAGATCCCGTTACCTTACCTCTTACAGCTACAGTTATAGATGCCAAACAATATATGGCAGAATATAGCATTGGCGGAATTCCTATTGTTGATGAGAATGGAATTCTAAAAGGAATTGTAACCAACCGTGATTTGCGTTTTGAACATAAAAATGACCGTGCTATTACTGAGGTCATGACAAGTGAAAACTTAGTAACATCATCTGTAGGTACATCTTTAGCAGATGCAGAATCTATTTTACAAAACCATAAAATTGAAAAACTACTAATTGTAGATGATAATTATAAGCTTTCTGGGTTAATTACCTTTAGAGATATTACAAAGCTTACGCAAAAGCCAAATGCGAATAAAGATAAATTTGGACGTTTACGTGTTGCTGCTGCTATTGGAGTTACAGGAGATGCTGTAGATAGAGCTGCTGCTTTAGTAGAAGCAGGGGTTGATGCTGTTGTTATTGATACAGCACATGGGCATACTAAAGGTGTGGTGTCTGTATTAAAAGAAATTAAAGTTAAATATCCCAAATTGGATGTTATAGTTGGAAATATAGCGACTGGTGCCGCTGCAAAATATTTAGTAGAAGCAGGAGCAGATGCCGTTAAGGTTGGTATTGGACCAGGATCTATTTGTACAACGCGAGTTGTTGCAGGTGTTGGATTCCCTCAGTTTTCTGCTGTATTAGAAGTTGCTGCTGCTATTAAAGGAACAGGAGTTCCTGTTATTGCAGATGGTGGTATTCGTTACACAGGAGATATTCCTAAAGCGATTGCAGCTGGTGCAGATACAGTAATGCTAGGGTCACTTTTAGCTGGAACAAAAGAGTCTCCAGGTGAAACTATTATATACGAAGGAAGAAAATTCAAATCGTATAGAGGTATGGGATCTGTTGAAGCTATGAAACAAGGTAGTAAAGACCGTTATTTCCAAGATGTAGAAGACGATATTAAAAAATTAGTACCAGAAGGTATTGTTGGTCGTGTACCATATAAAGGTGAATTGAACGAAAGTATTCATCAGTTTGTTGGAGGTTTAAGAGCAGGTATGGGCTACTGTGGTGCTAAAGATGTTGAAACTCTTAAAGAAACAGGGCAGTTTGTTAAAATCACTGCAAGTGGAATTAATGAAAGCCACCCACATGATGTAACTATTACAAAAGAATCTCCTAACTATTCAAGATAGGGATTAATTAAATTATAAGTAAAACAAAAAGCACAATCTTAAGATTGTGCTTTTTGTTTTACTTGTTTTGTAGAGTTAACAGTGTTGTTTTATTGTTTGTAGCTTTTTAGCCTTGAAATTAAATCTGTAACATCTTCAAATTCTTGAATAGTAGAAAAGATATAATTAGTATCAATTCTAATAAAATTATCCTTTAAAGCAATATTATTAGCCTCAAAACTAATGAGAGTTTTTATAAGGTTTTTTTCAAATTCAGGTACATCTTCTATGGGAAGATCACTGATATTTTTAAGCTCAAAATTGTTTATGTTTAACCGATCTTCAAACTCTATTATAATAGATGTTTTATCTGTGTTTTTACTTTCGTTAGATTTCCATATTATTCCAGTAAAACTAAAAGAAGCTATTTCATTTGTATAATTAATTAGATTGAATAACGTCACCCGGATTACGCTCGTTAAATTTTAATTCTATGCTTTTTAACTTAGAATACTCATTCCAAATGCTATCTATTTTATTCAAATTCATTTCAAAGTTAGGTTTTTAGAGGTTGAAATTGTTTATAGTATTAAATTGGGACCATTTTTTGCCACCTATAGCTATTGTTTTTTATAACTTCATGAATATCAATCTATACGCCTTTTATATGATTTTAATATTCAACATCCAACGTTATACGAAATTAGTTGATTTTTTTGCAAAGTCAAGAAGAGTGTGTTATCCATTAAAAACTTAATGTAATCTGATATGGAGTTTATTTTTACTAAAGACATAATAAAATAAAGTCTTTGATTTATAAAATAACGTAACTAAAAGCAGGATTTTTTAGTTCAAAAAAATTAAATTTGCAGCTCAATAAAATATTATGAGTCAAGAAGTTTCTAAACGTTATGCACAACGTGGTGTTTCGGCATCAAAAGAAGATGTTCACAATGCTATTAAAAATATAGATAAAGGATTGTTTCCTCAAGCATTTTGTAAAATAGTTCCAGATTATTTAACAAATGATGAAGATTACTGTTTAATTATGCATGCAGATGGTGCAGGAACAAAATCTTCTTTAGCCTATATGTATTGGAAAGAAACTGGAGATATATCAGTTTGGAAAGGTATTGCTCAAGATGCATTAATCATGAATATTGATGATTTACTTTGTATTGGTGCAACAGATAATATTATGTTGTCTTCTACTATAGGTAGAAACAAAAATTTAATTCCTGGTGAAGTTTTATCTGCCATAATAAACGGTACGGAAGAATTACTTGAAGATTTAAAATCTTTTGGTGTGAGTATACATTCTACAGGAGGTGAAACTGCCGATGTTGGAGATTTAGTGCGTACAATTATTGTTGATTCTACAGTTACTGCACGTATGAAACGTAGTGATGTTATTGATAATGCTAATATTAAAGCTGGTGATGTTATTGTTGGTTTAGAATCTTTTGGACAAGCATCTTATGAGAAATCTTATAATGGTGGCATGGGAAGTAACGGACTTACTTCTGCTAGACATGATGTATTTAATAAATATTTAGCAACAGCTTACCCAGAGAGTTTTGATGCTTCAGTCCCTGAAGATTTAGTGTATTCTGGTGGTGTGAAATTAACAGATGCTGTTGAAGATTCTCCTATTGATGCTGGGAAGTTAGTATTATCGCCAACAAGAACTTACGCTCCTATAATTAAAAAAATATTATCAAAATATAACAGTAGTGATATTCATGGTATGGTACATTGCTCTGGTGGCGCTCAAACAAAAATTCTTCATTTTGTAGATCAGCTCCATATTGTAAAAGATAATATGTTTCCAATTCCTCCACTATTTAAATTGATACAAGAACAGTCTAAGACAGATTGGAAAGAAATGTATCAAGTATTTAATTGCGGACATAGAATGGAAGTTTATGTGTCTCCAGAAGTTGCAGAGAATATTATTTCAATTTCTAAATCTTTTAATGTAAATGCTCAAATTATTGGAAGAGTAGAAGCGTCTGAAACTAAAAAACTTACAATAAAAAGTGAGTTTGGTGAGTTTAGTTATTAAAATTTACAGTTTCTATCATATTGGAATGATTTTTGATAAAGTTTGTAGATTGAAAATAACTTAATCTAACTTTAAAAATGAGCGTTTAAAAAAGATTGTCATTCAAGAAACATTCGAATTAAGAATCTTCTAATAAAGAAGAAGGTAGTGCTTATAATTCAATTAATATTTTTTTAGTAGTTATACTTTTTTTGTTCTTTTCTTATGCACTATTTGCTCAACCAGAATCTTTATTTATTAAAGAAAAGGTAAAGAAAGAAATTATTCCTGAATGGAAATATGCTAGTAAAGCTAGTTTATATTTAAGTGAGGCTACTTTTGTTAATTGGAATTCTGGTGATATTAATTCTATTTCGGTATTAATTAGTTATAAATACAATGCTAATTATAAAGATAAGTATGTTTTTTGGAAAAATAGAGTTATTGCTAGATATGGCTTAAATAAGCAACAAAAACGCGAACTTAGAAAAACAGATGATTTATTTGAGATAACATCCAATGTTGGTTTTAAACCAAAAAATAATTCTAATTGGTTTTACTCTGCACGTTTTAATTTTAAAACTCAAATGGCGAATGGGTACAAATACCCTAATAAAGATGATGCTATTTCTAGATTAATAGCTCCTGGATATTTATTTTTTGGTGGAGGAATGCAATATGGAAAGGATATTGATAAACTATCATTTTATTTTTCACCGTTAACATTGAAAGCTACGTTTGTTTTGGAAGAAGATTTGGCAAATGCTGGAGCGTTTGGTGTTACTCCAGCAATTAAGGATATTGATGGGAGTGTAATTACTCAAGGAGATAAAGTAAGATGTGAGGTTGGTATTTTACTAACAAACAGTTGTGAAATGGAAATAGCTGAAAACATAGTTGCTAAAAATCTTTTAAGTCTTTATTCTGATTATGTAAACAATTTTGAAAATATAGATGTTGATTGGAAAATTGGTTTCGATTTTAAAGTTAATAGCTTTGTTAGAGCCACGTTAGAGTCTCATTTAAAATATGATGATGATGTAAAAACGCAGCAAGAAACAGATGTAGCTGGCGAGTTTGATAAAGCTGGGGCTAGAGAAGGGTGGAAAAAGTTTTTAGGAATTGGTTTCGATGTAGATTTTTAAAACGCCTAGGTAATAAAATTAATTCATTTGTTAACTTCTCAATATTGATAAATGTTTGATTATTTCTTTTATAGTGAATTATGTTTTTATTTGTGAGACTTGACTGATTTTTGTCATGTTTTAAATTTCTTCCCTTACTTTATAGTTTGTTGGAAATAATAACTAGGCATAAAATAAACTAATGAACAAACTACTTTCTAAAACTCTTCAAGAAGTTATATACAAGAAGAAGTTTTAAATTCCGCTTTGCAATATTTTAGAAATGATGAATTGGCTGCCAGTGTTTGGTTAAATAAATGTGTGCTTAAAGATTCTTTTGGAAATATTTATGAGCTAAACCCTAAGTATATGGATAATTGTATAGCAAGATAATTAGCTAAGATTGAGTTGAAATATCTAAATTTAATGATGGAAGATGAATTGTTTTATCTTATAAAAAACTTTAAATATATAGCGTAGCAAAGTAGCCTAATGGCAGGAATTGGTAATCCGTTTCAAATAAGGGTACTTTCCAATTATTTTGTGATAGGTAATTTTGGTGAATCAGATTCTATGGAGGTATCATGAAAATTGACCAAGAACAGCTTATGAAGCAAAGAGAAGGAGTAGGACATGATCTATCACATATATTAGACCCAAGGGGCCTTTAGTGAAAAGTTTAGCTTTAACATCTACAGGTATAGTGCCTTTTATGGAAGGGTATTCTAATTCAACAAGAGAGGTTGCACAAGATGAGAGGCGTGATGGGTTAATACTTTCTGTATCTACTAATCATTCATATTAAGAAGATTTTATGAAAGTTATAAAAATCAATTGAATATCCGTTTTCACACATAATCCAGTAATATTTGCTATTACAAGTCTATCAAAGAGTTTATCTTCAAAGTATCTTCGGTTTAATTTATATACAAATTCATTGAGGTATAATTTAAGATACTTTCCTTTTATTTTGTG
>CALKXS010000188.1 GCA_938003745.1 uncultured Algibacter sp. | reverse complement strand
GCAATAAAGCGCTGTATGCGTCTTAAAGAGGATTCACAGCCAGGTTCGGTATCAAAAGCATTAGCTAGCTTTTCAAAAGTAACTGTTTGTACTTTGTTGCATAGGCCGATTACAAAATGTGAAATCAGTTTTAATCGCGCTAAATTTATTTTTCCTTGTAAATGAGTGTTAAGGACACGAGTTAATTCACTATTTTTAGTGATAATATTGGTTTTCTTCATTAGAGAAATAAGTCAGAATTATTTATGCAAAACACTGAAAATCAATGTTTTATTTTGACTATTTAAGATTTAATGTATTGGGAATCAATAGGTTGTCTTTTTGTCATGTATTAAGAATACATTTACAAATTCTACTTTTAAAACACCAATGGCAATGAGTAATTGGAACGCTAGACCCGTGCCTACAATTTTCCAGTTTACTGATCTTTAGTTACTACTAAAAAGAAATAAAAATTAAGGATACTATTACTAAGGCGCCTCTCGATAGACTAGTCATAGTAAACCTTGATTAGGAGTTATTGATGATTATGACTCGTTATAGTTTGTTAATGGACAATTTCTATTTTTTCTTTAGCTAATATAACAGTGCTAATATCTATTAATATTGTATATACGCCATCGTTTGGTTGTAACTTTTCTTTTTATCTATGTCTTATCCTAAAATTATTGAGGTTGAAAAGAAAAAAATAGCAGAAATAAACAGAAGAAATGTTCTCATAGCGTTTTATCAAAAATGATGTGTTATTTGCGTTTAGAGATTTCATCTCTAACGTGCGCAGCGGTTTCGTAATCTTCGTTTTCAACAGCTTTGCTTAATAATTTATGAAGTTCTTCAAGGCTTTTTGAAGCATAATTTTCTCCAAAGGTTGTTGATTCTAGCTCATTAGCTAATAAATCATTAACTAAAATACTATCTTCTGTTTCTTCATCTTCTGTAGTTAGGTCTACTTTTAAGTAAATCCCAGCTTTGTCTAGAATGTTTTTATAAGTAAATATTGGTGCATCAAAACGAAGAGCTAATGCAATGGCATCACTGGTTCTGGCATCAATAATTTCTTCAATTTTATCGCGTTCGCAAATTAAACTTGAGTAAAAAACACCATCAACTAGTTTGTGAATGATAACTTGCTTTACCACAATATCAAAACGATCTGCGAAGTTTTTAAATAAATCGTGTGTTAGAGGTCTTGGAGGACGAATTTCATTTTCTAAAGCAATAGCAATAGATTGTGCTTCAAAAGCGCCAATAACTATAGGTAATTTACGGTCGCCATCTAATTCATTTAGAATAAGAGCGTAAGCGCCATTTTGTGTTTGACTATAGGAAATCCCTTTTATATTTAATCTGACTAAACTCATAATTTATAAAAAAACAAAGAACTGTTTAAATTAGGACTTTACCAACTGCTAATTGCTTATTTAAAATAAAATGCTAATTTAAGCAGCTCAATACTACTTAGCAATTTATAAAAAAATATTTACTGTTGCGTTTTAAAGGTTTTTAATTTTTCGATTAGTTGAGGTACAACCTCAAAGGCATCACCAACCACACCGTAATCTGCAACTTTAAAGAAAGGAGCTTCTGGGTCTGTATTGATTACTATTTTTACTTTTGAAGCATTAATACCAGCTAAGTGTTGAATAGCTCCAGATATACCAATAGCAATATATAAATTTGAAGCTACAGGTTTTCCTGTTTGCCCCACATGTTCTCCATGCGGTCTCCATCCTAAATCAGATACAGGTTTTGAACATGCTGTAGCAGCTCCCAAAACATCTGCTAACTCTTCAATCATACCCCAGTTTTCTGGTCCTTTTAAACCACGGCCTGCAGATACTACAATTTCTGCATCTGCAATAGTTACTTTATCTGTTGCTTTATCTACAGACTGAATACTAACTCCTGCAACTGAAATTGAAGGCGAAAAATCTTCCGCTAAAGTGTCTGTATTATTTTCAACTAATCCAAAAGAATTATTTAAAAGTGCTATTAATTTTACTTCAGAATTAATTTGAGTAAACTCGAAAGCTTTATTTGTAAATGCAGAACGTTTAACCATAAATGGCTCAGTGTTATTTGGTACATCTACAACATTTGAAGCAAAACCAGCATTTAAGCTAACTGCCAATAAAGGAGCTAAATATTTGCTGTCTGCACTTGAGCTAACAACAACAACGTTTGCATTTTCTTGATCTGCTGCTTGCTTGATTGCTTCGGCGTAACCTTTGGCGTTAAAGTTGTTTAAACCTGAATTATTAATGTTTAATACTTTATCTACACCGTAATTTCCTAAATCGCTAGTATTGTTTGCGTTAATTGAAACTGCAGTAACTGTAGTACCTAATTGATTTGCAACGGCTTTGGCATAAGAAGCAACTTCAAAAGCTGTTTTCTTAAAATTTCCTTGTTCTGATTCTGTATATACTAAAACTGACATATTATTCTATAATTTCAAAATTAAAAATCCCAAACTCCAAAGTTTATTTCTTGGAATTGAGTGTTTGATATTTGGGTTTTATATAACCTTAGCTTCGTTATGAAGTAAACTAACTAATTCATCTAAATTATCAACAGATACCATAGTTACTGCTTCTTTTACTGCTGGTTTTTCAAATTTAACAGAAGTTGTTTCTGCTGCATTATCTATTGGCTCCATAACGTTTAATGGCTTTTTACGAGCCATCATAATACCTCTCATGTTTGGTATTCTTAAATCACTTTCTTCAACCAGCCCTTTTTGACCACCAATAACTAAGGGTAATGATGTAGAAACAGTTTCTTTACCACCATCAATTTCTCTAGAAGCAGTTGCAGATGTACCATCTACATCAAGATTAATGCAATTATTTACAAAGTTTGCGTCAATAAGACCAGCAATCATTCCCGGTACCATGCCACCATTGTAATCAATAGATTCTCTACCGGCAATAACTAAATCATATCCGCCATTTTGTATCACATGTGCTAATTGTTTAGCTACAGTAAAACTATCAGAAGCAACAGTATTTATCCGTATAGCCTCATCTGCACCAATAGCAAGTGCTTTACGTAAAGTAGGCTCTGTTTCTGCGCCTCCAACATTTATAACTGTTACTTTAGCACCTTGTTTTTCTTTAAACCACATGGCGCGAGTTAATCCAAATTCATCATTAGGATTTATAACAAATTGTACACCGCTAAGGTCAAATTTTGTATCGTTATCTACGAAATTAATTTTCGATGTTGTATCAGGAACATGACTGATGCATACTAATATATTCATGTTAAATAAGTTAAGTAGTTTTTGAATTCTGTTTAACTCAAAAAATTTGATTCTTCTGAGTTTATTTTGTTTTACGCAACGAAGTTAAATATTTTATTTCGAATATTTACTATGCGCGCATAGTAAATATTCGAAATAAAATGAACAATTGTTAGTTTTATGTTGTCTACAACTAAGTGTTTGTTATATGATATGTAAAGATCTAGAATAGTAAATGGTATTATTGAGAATTAAAGATTAACTAATTGTATTTCATTAATTGCTATGAAAAAATATTAAATCATTAATAAAAGATAGAAATTTTTATCTTTTTCGATATAAAGTTTTTACTTCATTTGTGATGAATAATTACTATTTTTGCATTTCTAATAAATACATTTAATGAAGACAATTCAATTTAGAGAAGCTATTTGCGAAGCGATGAGCGAAGAAATGCGCAGAGACGAAAGCGTATATTTAATGGGTGAAGAAGTGGCAGAATATAATGGTGCATATAAAGCATCCAAAGGAATGTTAGATGAGTTTGGAGCAAAACGTGTTATTGACACACCTATTGCAGAGCTTGGCTTTGCTGGTATAGCGGTTGGTTCCACTATGACAGGTAACAGACCAATTGTAGAATACATGACCTTTAACTTCTCTCTAGTTGGTATTGATCAAATTATAAATAATGCTGCAAAAATTAGACAAATGTCTGGTGGCCAATTTAAATGTCCTATCGTTTTTCGTGGGCCTACAGCTTCTGCTGGTCAATTAGGGGCAACTCATTCTCAAGCTTTTGAGAGCTGGTTTGCTAATACACCAGGTTTAAAGGTTATTGTACCTTCTAATCCATATGATGCAAAAGGATTGTTAAAAGCTGCGATTCGTGATGATGATCCGGTTATTTTCATGGAAAGTGAGCAAATGTATGGTGATAAAGGTGAAGTGCCTGAAGGTGAATATATTTTACCAATAGGTGTTGCCGAAATCAAACGAGAAGGATCAGATGTTACTATTGTATCTTTCGGAAAAATAATTAAAGAAGCTTACAAAGCTGCTGACGAATTAGAAAAAGAAGGAATCTCTTGTGAAATTATAGATTTGCGTACTGTAAAACCTATGGATAGAGAAGCTATTTTGGCGTCTGTTAAGAAAACAAATAGATTAGTTGTTTTAGAAGAAGCATGGCCATTCGGAAATGTGTCAACAGAAATTACTTACTTAGTGCAATCTGAAGCGTTTGATTATTTAGATGCTCCAATTATAAAAATTAATACAGCAGACACACCAGCACCTTATTCACCTGTTTTACTTGCAGAATGGTTGCCGGATCATACTGATGTTATTAAAGCTGTAAAAAAGGTTTTGTACAAATAAAATAACATTTTTTATGTTATATAAACTTCATTAGCACGATTGTTGATGGGGTTTTTATATTTAATGCAGAGACTTATTTTAAGTTTTATGCAACCAAAGACAATTATATTTGTCTTTAAAATAAAATATAAGATCTTTAGATGAAGATAAAAATACTTTTTGCCTTATTTTTTTTAGGCATATTTTCAGTAATAGCGCAAACCAAAGTAAGTGGTTATGTGTTTGACGATTACAATCAACCTGTGTCTTTTGCAAATGTACTGTTTAAAGGATCTGCAGAAGGTACTATTACCAATGAGAATGGTAAATTTTATTTAGAGTCTGACGAAACTTGGAATGCTCTTAACGTCTCTTTTTTAGGATATGAAACACTTAATGTTCTATTGCCTAAAAAAGTAAATTACGATTTAAAGTTTATTTTAAAAGAAGAAGCCGCTCAATTAGGTCAAGTGGTTATTGTATCTGGTAAGCAATCTAAAAAGAACAATCCAGCTATAGATATTCTTCGTAAAATCTGGGAACATAAAAGAACAAACGGATTAAAGCAGTTTAAGCAATACGAATACGATAAATATGAAAAAGTAGAGTTTGATATAAATACGATAGATAGCGCGCTTATAAAAAGTAAATTATTTAGAGGTATGGAGTTTGTTTTTAGTGAGGTTGATACGTCTAGGGTTACAGGAAAAACATATTTACCAATGTTTATCAACGAGGCTGTATCTAAAGTTTATGGTGATAATAATTTTAATAAAGAGAAAGAGGTTTTAGAAGGGAATAAAAATTCTGGTTTTAGCGATAATCAGACTATTATTGATTTTGTTGATGATTTATATTCAGATTACAGTATTTATGATAATTACTTGAAGTTTTTTGATAAGAGTTTTGTAAGCCCATTATCAAAAACGGGAATAAGTACTTATAATTATGTATTGTCTGATAGTGCATATATAGATGATAAATGGTGTTACAATATCATCTATTACCCAAGGCGTAAAAATGAATTGACTTTTAAAGGTGATTTTTGGGTAGCAGATACTACGTATGCTATAAAAGAAATTAACCTTCAAGCATCAAAAAGTGCTAATATTAATTGGGTAAAAGAAATTTACATAGAACAAGAATTTGATGTTTTAAATGATTCTTTATTTTTAGTAAAGCGAGATTATATGATGTCTGACTTTGCTTTTAGCAAAAAGGAAGGTGCTCGTGGTATTTATGGAAAGCGAACTACACTTTATGATAATTATGAATTTGATTTAGAAAAAGGTAAAAAATTCTATGACGAAGAAGTTTATAATTATGATAAGGACGTTTATGATAGAGATGATACCTTTTGGAAAAATAATAGACTAGAGGCTTTGAATAAAGACGAGAAAGGAGTCTATAAAATGTTAGACACCTTAAAAACAGTAAAGAAATTTAAGCGTCTTTATAATTTAGGAAGTATTTTATCTTCGGGCTATATAGAGCTTAATAACTTACCTTTAGATTACGGACCTATTTTTTCAACCTTTGGGTTTAACGAGGTTGAAGGTTTACGTTTAAGAGTAGGAGGAAGAACGTATTTTGGACGAAACGATTTGTGGCGTTTACAAGGTTTTCTAGCCTATGGATTTAAAGATGATAAATTTAAGTACGGTATTTCTGGAAAATGGTTATTAGATAAAAAGAGTCGATTAATTATTTCTGGAGGTAATAGAAGAGATGTAGAACAAATAGGTGCGAGCTTGACAACAAATACAGATGTTTTAGGGCGAAGTCTAGCATCCTCATCAGTCGTTGGGACTAGTTCTAATGATAAATTAACCTCTATAAACTTATCAAGTTTAGCAATAGAAACTGAGCCTTTTAGGAATTTTATTTTAAGATTTAATGCTAATTATAGAACTTTAGAATCGGCTTCAGAAACGTTTAGTTTAGATTATAATACTCCAACTGGAGTAGAGTCTGAAATCAAACAATTTGAAAGTTCTTTATCTATGTCTTATTTTCCTGGAAGAAAAATGACAGGTTTTGGTGTAGAGCGTAAAGAGGCTAATGATGGTTTTGCACGTATTTTTGCTCAAGTAAGTCGTGGTGATAAAAATATTTTTAAAGGTGATTTTAATTATACTAAATTACAATTTTCTTACATACAACCATGGCAATTAGGTGGCTTTGGACGATTAACAACTACCGTTGAAGCTGGTAAAACATTTGGAGAAATTCCGTTAGGTTTATTAAGTATTATACCAGGGAATCAATCATATTTCTCTATTTATAATACATTTTCTCAGTTAGATTTTTATGAGTTTGTATCTGACACATATATTTCTGTGCACTTTGAGCATAATTTTAATGGACGATTATTTTCTAGAATTCCGTTTTTGCGTAAATCAAATTTAAGAGAAATCTTGAGTTTTAGAGGTGTTTGGGGAGAAATATCTGATGAGAATATTGCCCTTAATGATGTGCCAAGTAATCCAGATAACATACAGCTTTTAGCTCCAGATAATAAACCTTATTACGAGTATGGGTTTGGTATTGGTAATATCTTTAAAGTGTTTAGAATAGATTTTAATTTTAGAGGAAATTATAAAGATAAAATTTTATATCCTGATGCTAGAAAATTTGGAGTAACGGGAACTTTTGGGTTTTATTTTTAGGAAGGTGTTTTTAATGGTTTTATGCTAGCTACGATATTCTTGCTAAAATGTCTTTAGGTTTGTTTGCATAACAAAGCAGTTTATTTGACTGTCAAATTTCAATTTTTTCATTCGAAAAAAAATAATATTAAGTATGTTCTAGATTCTAATCTATAACCTAGAGATTATTGGGTTTATATTCTTTAGTTTGGATGTGATAAACGAATTATTTTCCTTGTTTTTATTATACTATACTATAATGATGATTTATAAGCTTACAATAAACACTTCTGGCTTTACTGATGTCATCGCCTCTTTCTTTTACCAAATTTATAATAAGTTTTTGTAACTAATTTGTATTTGGCATATAGTAACCTGAGTTCGATTAATAAAAAGCAAGTCGATTAGTTTTTACATTTCGATATTTAATGGTTGTTTTTTTAGGTAAGAAGCTATAAGGGCTCCAACTATATTTTGGAATGTCTAATTTTATGGTAGTATTTATTAAGCCACATTATTTACCTTAGGAACCATTACAAAAGGTAATTTCACAAAAGAATTCAAGCAAACCATTATTGATTTGGTTAGCTCAGATCACAAGGTTAGCGATTTAAGCAAAGAATATTCGATTACGCCTAGCTTACTTTATAAGTGGCGTAGAGAATTTAAGTCAGAAACAGGAGCTTTTAAAGATGAAGCTACTCTTGTATTAGAGAAAGAAAATAGAGAATTAAAGAAAGCTTTAAAAGATGCTCAGGAAGAACGCGATATATTAAAAAAGGCCGTT
>CALKXS010000187.1 GCA_938003745.1 uncultured Algibacter sp. | reverse complement strand
TGTGAGATTGAGTCTTATTTTCCTTTAATAAAGTCTCTATGATGATTCTTTCTTTAAGAGATAATTTTCGATGTTTTATTTTACTCATTTTACAAATCTATAATTTTGATTTGTTGCGTTAAGTTATTGAATAGAGCTTTAAAAGAAATATTATGCCATACATTAACATTAAAATTACAGACGAAGGAGTAACTAAAGATCAAAAACGCCAATTAATAGAAGGTGTTACATAACTTCTTGTAGAGGTACTCAATAAAAACCCAAAAACAACACGCATAGTTATTGATGAAGTCCCTATTGATAATTGGGGGTATGATGGAAAACAATATACAGGAACTAAAAAATAAGGAGATGAAGAATAAAACAGTAATTATTACAGGAGCATCTACAGGAATAGGAAAAGAAACAGCGAAGTACTTTTTAGAAAGAGAAGGTCGAGTTGTGATGAATTCTTCAAATGAAATAAATTTGAAAAATGCTTACACGGAACTAGGAAAACCAACAAACGCTATATATTTAGTTGGTGATATTAGTAAACAAGAAACAGGACAACAACTAGCAAATTTAGCTATGGAAAGATTCAATTCTATAGATGTATTAATTAATAATGCAGGTGTGTTTTCTCCAAAGCTTTTTTTAGATGTTGAAGAAAAAGATTTAGATCTTTATTGAAATATCAATTTAAAAGAAACCTATTTTACGTCACAAGCAGTTATTCCACAAATGATAAAACAGCAAAATGGATCTATCATTAATATAGGAACTGTTTTAGTAGATCATGCTATCGATGGGTTTCCAGCTACGGCACCGTTAACGAGTAAAGGCGCAATTCATTCATTAACGAGACAATTATAAGCGTTGATGCTGCTGATAGTTTAGCAGGATTACACTTATTAAAAAGAATAGGAGAGGTTAATGAAATAGCAGAAGGTCATGCTATTTAAAAAAGAGAAGCCATGTTTAAAGAGGATATAACAGATATTGAAAAAGTTATTAATAACTACTTTGAAGGCCTTTTTAAAGGAGACGCAAGAAAGTTAGAAGCCAGTTTTGGCGAAAACGTGTTTCTTTACGGAGATATAAAAGGAGAACCTTATTTAAAATCTTTTGAAGATTATATTGAAGGGGTTAAGCTAAGGCAGAGTCCAAATGAATTGGAAGAAATATTTAGAATGAAAATAATAAGTATAGACCTAATGGGAGCAATAGCCATTGCAAAATTGCATGTACCTATGTTAGGTTATAATTATTATGACTATTTATCTCTAGCTAAAATGAATGATGATTGGAAAATTGTAAATAAGTTATTTACACATGTAGGGTAGATAAGATTTTTATATATTAGATAGAGCCCTAAGCTTTTGCTTAGGGTTTTTTATAGTTGAATTTTATTTTATAATGAATGCTTTTGTTTCGTAATTTTGATGTAATGAAAAAAAAAGTATTTCTTATTTTAAACGGAGAGCCCCCAAATAAAATTCCAGATTTAACAAATTATGATGTTGTTTGTGCAACAGATGGAGCGTATAGCGTTTTTGAAAAGCATAATATAATTCCTGATTTTATAAGCGGTGATTTTGATTCGGTAAAAAGACGTCCAGAAGGCATAGAGGTAATCCATACACCAAATCAAGATTATACAGATTTTGATAAAATATTACAGATTCTATTTGATAGAAAATATGTTGATATTGATGTATATGGGGCAAGCGGAGAGGAGCAAGATCACTTTTTAGGAAACTTGCACACAGCATTGCAATGGAAAAAGAAGCTCAACCTTACTTTTTTTGATAACTATGGTTTTTATTTTTTAGCAGATAATATAAAAGTATTAACTGAAAGCAAAGGAAAAACAGTATCATTAATTCCATTTCCTAAAGCTTCTGGGATTATTACAAAAGGATTACAGTATTCTTTAAATAATGAAGAGCTGGCTTTTGGAAGCAGAATAGGAACAAGAAATAAGGCCATAGAAGATAAAATAGAAATTACTTTTAAAGCAGGTAATTTGTTTGTCTTTATAAATGATTAAAATAATTACGGAAATAACTACATTTGCACTCGCAAAAACCAAAGTCTTGGTTCTTGTGTCTATAATCTAATTTATCTAAAGAAATGAAAGCAGGCATCGTAGGATTACCAAATGTAGGGAAATCAACTTTATTCAATTGTTTATCAAATGCAAAAGCGCAAAGTGCAAACTTTCCGTTTTGTACTATAGAACCTAATATTGGTGTTGTAAATGTTCCAGACCCTCGTTTAGAAAAATTAGAATCTTTAGTTAATCCAGAGCGTGTAATGCCAGCAACAGTAGAGATTGTAGATATAGCTGGTTTAGTAAAAGGCGCAAGTAAAGGAGAAGGTTTAGGAAATCAGTTTTTAGCTAATATTCGCGAAACAGATGCTATTTTACACGTGTTGCGTTGTTTTGATAATGATAATATTGTGCATGTAGATGGTAATGTAAATCCTATCAGAGATAAGGAAACTATCGATATGGAGCTTCAACTTAAAGATTTAGAAACGGCTGATAAAAAGCTTGATAAAGTAAAGCGTGCTGCAAAAACAGGAAACAAGGAAGCTCAAAAAGAAGAAGCAGTTTTGTTAAAAATAAAAGCAGGATTAGAAGCTGGAATTTCGGTAAGAGCATTAGAGTTTAGCGAAGAAGATGATGTTAATTTTGTAAAACCATCTCAGTTCATTACAGATAAACCTGTAATGTATGTTTGTAATGTAGATGAAGGTGCTGCAGTGTCAGGTAACGATTATGTAGAACAGGTTAGAACTGCTGTTAAAGATGAAAATGCAGAGGTTTTGGTATTGGCAGTTGGAACTGAGGCAGATATTAATGAATTAGATGATTATGAAGAGCGTCAAATGTTTCTTCAAGACATAGGTTTAGATGAGCCAGGAGCGGCAAAATTAATTCGATCAGCTTATAAGCTTTTAAATCAACAAACTTATTTCACGGCAGGTGTTAAAGAGGTGCGTGCTTGGACAATTGATATTGGAGCTACAGGGCCACAAGCTGCAGGAGTTATTCATACAGATTTTGAAAAAGGGTTTATTAGAGCCGAGGTTATTGGCTATGATGATTATGTTGAGTATGGAAGTGAGGCTAAAGTAAAAGAAGCTGGAAAAATGAGAGTAGAAGGAAAAAACTATGTTGTTAGTGATGGAGATGTTATGCATTTCTTGTTTAACGTCTAGTTTTAAAAAAAAAACAGGATTAAAAGCCGGTATTTGAATTATTATTTTGAATACTGGCTTTTTTAGTTAAAAAATATTAGTTGATAAGTAAGATAAGTTTTATATTGTCATCCGTTTTGTGATATAAATAGTTCAAAAACGAATGAAATGCCACTAATTGAGATAAAAACTGTTATTAAAGCAGATATTGAAATTTGTTTTGATTTAGCTAGAAATATAGATGTTCATCAAGAATCATTAAAACATTCTAATGAAATTGCTATTGCTGGCAAAACGTCTGGACTTATAGGTTTAGGAGAGTGGGTAAGTTGGGAGGCTAAACACTTTGGCTTCGTACAGCATTTAACATCCAAAATTACTGAATTTGATAGTCCTAATTATTTTGTAGACGAAATGATTTTTGGAGCCTTTAAGTCTTATAGGCATGAGCATGTTTTTGAACAAATAGGTGATAAAACGGTTATGAAGGATAAGTTTTATTATAAATCTCCATTTGGAACTCTAGGTACTGTTGCTGATAAACTATTTTTAAAAGAATATATGACCAAACTTTTAATAACAAGAAGTAATATGTTAAAAGTTACAGCAGAAAAAATCATAAAAGGTGGATTCAAGTTATAAAGGCAACACTAGAGTTTTGAATTATAAATTCATTAAACTTTTGATTAGTTGTTAAGAAGTTATATCTTTTTCTGGGTCTATTGTTTAATTTTTCAACGGCATCATTTACCTGTTGGATTTTGATGTTATCAAAGTTAGATTTTTTCGGGAAATACTGTCTTATTAAGCCATTTAAATTTTCGTTTGCTCCTCTTTGCCAACTTTGGTAGGGCTTGGCAAAGTAAAAATCGATATTTAATTCTTCTGCTATAGCTTTATGGTTGGTAAATTCTTTTCCATTATCTGAAGTAATGGTATG
>CALKXS010000186.1 GCA_938003745.1 uncultured Algibacter sp. | reverse complement strand
AATAAAAGGAAAGTATCTTCAATTATACCTCAATGAATTTGTATATAAATTAAACCGAAGATACTTTGAAGATAAACTCTTTGATAGACTTGTAATAGCAAATATTACTGGATTATGAGTGAAAACGGATATTCAAATTATATTTAACTTTTCTTAAACTATACATAGTTTCTTTGTGTAAGATGCAAGTTTCTTTATCATAATATTTTAGATATGGTTTTATTTCTATTAAACGGTCTATAGTCGAATGTCTACCTTTAACAGGACAAAAAAATACAGTCTATAATCTTACATTTGAATTATGGCAAAAAAGTATGAAGATGAATTTAAGTTAATGATTGTAGAATTATTACAATCAGGTCAAAGTGTAAATTCAGTTAGTAGCGAATACAATCTCAATGTTAGTATGATTTATAATAGTGTAAATCTTATGAAGAAAACTTTGGTGATTTCACCACTACTTCAGTATTATCAGAAGGCCAGAAACGTATTCGACTTTTAGAAAAAGGGTTAAGAAACGTAAAGTTAGAGCTCGATATATTAAAAAAGGCGGTAAGCATCCTCTCCATGAGCGATAAGTGAGATATGAATTTATTTTATCAAATAAAGATTATTTCCCTGTTGGGAGGAGGTGAAAATGCATGAAAGTAAGTAATAGTGCGTTTTATAATTGGCTAAAAACAAAAGATATAAGTAGAGAAAAGGAGAGTTTATAAGTACTCAATTAGCAGAAAATGAGTTTCTGATATTATCTATATACGAATGGGTAAGAAATGGTATTATTTTACTATGGTTTTAGATTTGGCAGATAGAAAATTGATTGCTTGGACTTTAAGTGATGATATGACTACTGAAAATACGGTTTATAAAACATGGTTATTAGCAAAGAAAAGCGATTACAGAACATCATATTTTTCATTCAGATAGAGGAGCTCAATACGCATCCACTACAATGAAAAACTTATTAGGAAACAATTTAAAGGTAACCCAATCTATGAGTAGAAACGGGAATTGTTGGAATAATAGAGTAGCAGAATCTTTCTTTAAAACTCTAAAATATGAATGTGTTTACAGATATAAGTTCAAATCATTTTTTGACGCTCATTATATAATTAATCACGATATAAAATGGTATAACACCAAAAGATTACATTCTTCTTTAGAGTATAAAACTCCTTTAGAAATAAAACAAGAATATTTAAATATTAAAAATAAAAAAGTGGCTTAAAAATTTTGTCCTAAATTTATTAGGTAGTCTACAATAGCATTACAATTATAGTCGGAAAGCATGTTATGCCATTCACCTCTACTGGTTTTATGAACATTTTAAATAGAATTCTATTTTTAAATCATCTTATAAAATCATTGAATTAGAAGAAAAAGATAATGAGATTCTCTAGTAAGTTAGGTTAGTAAAAACCACTCTAAACTTTATGGTTTTATTCATTATTTAACAATGAATGGTGCAATAAACTATTTAAAGGCGATTCAATTATATAAAAGTGAACTAAGGAAAGTATATGTACCTTATACCCTTTACAATTCTTGTATCTTACATTAATAAATCTATTTTATGAAATTAAACTTATTGTCTTGTGATTCACATAGACCGGATAAAAGAGCGATAGCCAAATGTATTGTAGAAATTTCATCTAACATTAACGCATCTTTAGCAAATGAACTTACAGAGATTCTTTTAGAAGGAGACCCAGTAGATATTGAGGTAGAAGATAAAAATTCGGGTTCTGCATTAAGGTCTTTACGAAAACTTGACATTGACTACGAGATTATAGAGTGAACCAAATATTACAAAATATTAAATACGGTTCCAAGTGATTTTTTAATTTCATTACCTTTGATTTCTTAAATCGATTCTGTGACATTCACATACAACAAAAAAGAAAAGTTAAAGAGCAAAAAGCTCATAGACCAAATGTTTACTGAGGGAAAATCCGTTTCGGCATACCCTTTGCGTTTAGTTTATATGTCAACCGTTTTTGACGACAATTTAATTGCTAAAACAGGTGTATCTGTTAGCAAGCGAAATTTTAAGACTGCTGTAGATAGAAATAGAATAAAACGTTTATTAAGAGAATCTTATAGATTAAATAAAGCTATTTATTTTAACAATTTAACAACACCGCATGCGTTTATGATTTTGTACATTGGTAAAGACAAACCAACTTTGGCACTTGTTGAATCTAAAATGAAACAGCTATTTGAAAAGTTTTCTAACAAGGTTTCAGAAAAATAAATACGTTTTTAAGTTACAATTTAGTCAAAAAATGAAATACATATTCAAAAAAAATATCATAATCCCTGTTTTAGCGTGTACCATTTTTTTCACAGGGGCAGCTTTTAAAAAAGATTTCTTTGAAATTGCAAAACAAATAGAAATCTTTACCACTTTGTTTAAAGAACTTAACATGAATTATGTTGATGAAACTAATCCAGGTGATTTAATGGATACGGCTATAAAAAGTATGTTGGCAGATTTAGATCCCTACACACGTTTTATGAACGAGCAAGATGTTGAAGCTGCAAGAATTAATAATACTGGAGATTATACTGGTATTGGAGCACGTGTTAGAACCTTTAAAGATAAATTAGTAATTATTGAACCTTATAAAAATTATCCTGCAGATAAAGCGGGATTAAAAGCTGGTGACGAAATTATAAAGGTTGGTAGCGTCTTAATTGAAAATCATAAGGATGACTCTGTCAATTTATTAAAAGGCGCTCCAGACTCTTCTGTAGAGGTTACTTTTAAACGCCAAGGAAAAACACAAACGGCAACTATAAAACGTGCCGAAGTAGAAATTAAAGCAGTACCTCATTTTTCTATGGTTGATGATAAAACTGGTTATATTGTTCTAAGTAAATTTAATAGAAAAGCATCTGCCGAAACCAATTATGCACTTAGAGATTTAAAAGCACAAGGTGCAGAACGTATTATTTTAGATTTAAGAGGAAACCCTGGTGGTTTACTTAACGAAGCTATAAATATTGTAAACTTATTTGTACCAAAAGGACAACTCGTGGTAACCACGAAATCTAAAGTTAAAAAATATAATAAAACCTATTACACACAAAAAAAAACTATAGATACTAAAATACCTTTGGTAGTTTTAATTGATGGTGGTAGCGCCTCTGCAAGTGAGATTGTTTCTGGATCGTTACAAGATTTAGATCGTGCTGTTGTTGTTGGTTCTAGAAGTTTTGGAAAAGGTTTAGTACAATGCCCAAAGTTATTAACTTATGGTACACAGGTTAAAATCACGATTTCACGTTATTACACACCTTCTGGACGTTGTATACAAGCTTTAGATTATTGGAATAGAGATGATAAAGGTGAAGCAGTACGTGTAAAACAAGAAAATTACAACGAATTTAAAACTAAAAATGGTCGTAAAGTTTTTGATGGTGGTGGTATTTTTCCTGATGAAAATTTAGGAGCATCTAAAAATTCAGAAATATTAAAAGCTGTTGTTAATAGTAATCTTATTTTTGATTATGCTACCAATTATTACTATAAAAACAAAGTAAGCAATATTAACAGTTTTAAATTATCTGATAAAGATTTTTCTAACTTTAAAAGTTACTTAGAAGCTAATAATTTTTCTTATGAAACCAACACAGAACGAGTACTTAGAAAAGCTCAAGAAGCTTCAGTATTAGAAGGTTTAGATGACAATATTAAAAACGATTATAACACCCTAATTTCAAACTTAAAGCACTCTAAAAACAATGCTATTACAGAAAATAAAAGTTATATATTAGAGTTGTTAACAGAAGAAATAGTTAAAAGATACGTGTACAGAGAAGGTTTATATGATTATTATAAAATACATAATCCTGCTATTAAAAAAGCTTCAGAAATTTTAAAAAGTCAAAGTACTTATTTAAAATACTTAAAATAACTTTTACATAAACACTATCTTTATTAAAAGACATTCGACTCCCTAAATGAATAAATTTATTGCATATTTTTTAATATTACTAAGTTGTAATATAGGTTTTACTCAAAAAGAGCTTACACATGATGTCTATTTTGATACCGATAAGTTTATAGTCCCTAATACGGAAGAAAACCGTTTACTCCTTTTTATTTCTAAGTTATCTGATATTGAAATTGAAAGTATTTCTATTTATGGGTTTTGTGATGATGTTGGTGCAGATACATATAACTTAAAACTTTCACAACAACGTGCTCACGCTATAAAAGCTATTTTTGCTAACAATGAAATTAGTGAAAACTTAATAACCAATGTAGATGGTAAAGGCGAAATTCTCTTAAAAATAATTAGCGAAAAAAATCTTCATAAAATAAGAGGTTTAAACCGAAAAGTAGAAATTCTTGTCAAAGAAAAAATACCTGTACCTATTGAAGTAAAACCAGAAGTTGTTGTTAAAAAAGAAGTTAAAGAAAAAACTATTCCTGAAAAAATTAAAGGCGATCTTAAAGTAGGAGACAAACTTACTTTTGAAAATATTTTATTTAAAACAGGCTATAGTAAAATGGTTTCTGGGTCTTATAAAAATTTAGAATCTATAGCAAAAGCACTTGTAGAACGCAATGATATTTATTTTACTATTCAAGGTCACGTTTGTTGTACACAGTATAGTAGAGATGCAGTAGATAGGAAGACAAAAAAACGTAACCTATCTGAAGCAAGAGCAAAACATATCTACGATTATTTTGCTAAAAAAGGCGTTAGTAAAAAGCGTATGCGTTACTTAGGTATGCGAAGAAAATTTCCTTTAGGTGGTGATCCTAAATCTGATAGACGTGTAGAGATTGTTATTACTTACGTAGGTAATTAATTTTTATGAGTTATGTTTGTAATTATTAAACACTTTGTAATTGCATAAAAAAAACTTCTTAATATTTTTTACATGCTGTCTAACATCTCTTTTGTGTTGGTCACAGATAACGCTTATTCCAGATCCTAATTTTGAACAAGCTTTAATAGATTTAGGTCATGATACGGCTCCTTTAAATGGTTCAGTTCCGAGTGCTAATATAAATACAATAGACCATTTAGATGTTAACTTAAAAAATATTACAAGCCTTACAGGGATTGAAGATTTTAATAATTTAACAATTCTTGAATGTACTAAAAATCAATTAACAAATTTTGATATTAGTCAAAATATTAAACTCGAACAACTTTATTGTAATGGCAACCAATTAAATAATATTGATGTTACTAAGAATATCAATTTACAAATTTTATGGTGCTATGGTAATTTATTAACAGCTTTAGATGTCACAAAAAACTTTAACCTTATTTCTTTAGTTTGTTGGGAAAATAATTTAGCAAATCTAGATACATCTAGTAATACAGAATTGGTTGTACTTGGTTGTGAAATGAATAAAATTACATATCTTAACCTTAGCAATAATAAAAAGTTAAGTAGGTTTCAATGTAGAGACAACTTATTAACAAGTCTAGATATAACTAATAATATTAATTTAGGTTTCTTAGATTGTGGTTTAAACCAATTAACAAATTTAAATTTAAGTAATAATAAGATGCTTAATACCTTGTTGTGCTCTAATAATAATCTTATAGAATTAGATTTAACTCAAAATCCGTTATTATTAAATTTTGAATGTATAAATAACAATTTATGTATTTTAAACATTAAAAGTGGAAATAATGATAATATTGCTTTTATAAATTTTGATTCTAATCCAGATTTAAGTTGTGTTATAGTTGATGAAATTAACGGAGATCATTCCATATGGGAACCTTTATCATTTACAAATTATGTTAATTCAATAAATCAATGTGAAAATTCTATTCCTATTGATTTTTTAAATGATTTTATAGGAATAAGTTATACCCTTCCTATACTTAACAACGGAAATTACTTTACGCAGTCTAATGGAACAGGAATACCATTAAATGCAGGAGATATTATCACAACACCACAAACTATTTATATATATAAAGAGACTGGTTGTAACAGTAATGAATCTAAATTTAATGTACTTATAACCTTAGAAGATTATATTATTCCAAAATACTTCACGCCAAATAACGATAGTTATCACGATTTTTGGAATGTTTATGATACAACAAATTCTATTTCAGATATTTTAATTTTTAACCGCTACGGTAAATTATTAAAATCTATAAATCCCAACTCTAATGGTTGGAATGGTACTTTTAATGGAAAACTTTTAAGAAGTGATGATTATTGGTATCAAATACGTTTTAACACAGGAGATGTATTAAAAGGGCACTTTACTTTAAAACGTTGATTATTCTTTTATCATAGCAATATGCGGAATATTATCTTCAAAATATTCCTCACCTACTTCATTAAATCCAAGGTTATTATAAAAGCGTTTTAAATAACATTGTGCTGAAATTTCAATTTTTGAGACTTTAAAATGAATTCTAATTGCTTTAATTGAAGCATTCATAATGTCGTTTCCATATTTAAACTGTCTTTCATTTTTAGCTAGTACTACTCTACCAATACTAGAAAATAAAAATAATCACCTGGTTTAAAAATTCTGGTATAAGCTACAATTTTCTCTTTTTAAAACCCAAAACGTGAAATGATTTTTCATCTTTACCATCAATATCTTGATATACACAATCTTGTTCTACACAAAAAACTTCGCTACGTAATTGAAGTAAATTGTATAATTCCATTTTTGAAAGTTCTTCAAAAGACTTCACAATTATATTTAAACCCATTTAATCTTGTACTATAATATCTTTAACATCATCTTTACCATGTTCTGGTTGAATGTTAACATGGTTAATATTGTATTTACTTAATACCAAACTTTCTATATCACGTAAAATAACATCAAATTATGATAGTGTTATATCTTTATTAAAATCTACATGTGCTTCAAAATGAATTTCATCTTCATTAAGTTGCCAAACATGAATATGATGGACATTTTTTATTTCCGCGAAAGCGTTAATATCTTTTACAATTGCTTCAATAGGAATCTCATCTGGAGTAAATAACATTAATACTTTTGTAGAATTTTTTAATAAATCAAAACCCATCCAAATTAAATATAAAGCTATGGCGAAGGTTAAAACACTATCTACCAAAAACAGTTGATAATACTTCATTAAAAGGCCTCCAACTAATGCAGCTATACTAGCCATCATATCTGTAAATAAATGCAGGTAAGCACTTTTCATATTCATATTAGATTCTGCATCTTTTTTTAATAAAAGCACGCTAAGTCCGTTTCCTAAAATAGCAACTGCAGATAACCAAATAACAATGTTGGATTCTATCTCTTGAGGATGATTATAGCGTTTTATAGCTTCAATAATTAACAAAATAGCCACTATTATTAATGTAGAAGCATTAATAAAAGCGGCTAATATTTCGGCACGCTTATAACCAAACGTTTTTTGTAATGATGCTTTTCTTTTTGATAACTTATTAGCTATATAACTAATAATTAAAAAGATAACATCACTAAAATTATGAAGAGCATCACTAAGTAAACTTAAACTTCCAGAAAGTAAACCACCAATAATTTGCGCAACCGTTATTATAATATTCAATAATATAGACCAAAGAAGTTTACATCTTTATTAGGTCGTTATGAACATGTGAATGATTGTGCGTATGGTTATGCCCCATTTATTTTAACACGATAAAGGAATTTTATCAATTCTATTTTGATGACGACCACCTTCAAATTCTGTATTTAAAAAGACCTCAACCATTTCTAAAGCTTGTTGTACTACTGTAAATCTAGCTGGTATACATAATATGTTAGCATTATTATGACTACGTATTAAATGAACAATTTCTTTGTTCCAACATAAACCAGCACGTACTTTTTGATGTTTGTTTGCTGTCATAGCTACACCATTTGCGCTACCACAAATTAAAATACCAAATTGAGATTTGTTAGATTCTACATCTTCTGCCACTGGATGTACAAAATCTGCATAATCTACGCTATCATCTGCATCTGTACCGTAGTTATTAACAGTAATTCCTTTAGACTCTAATAATGCTTTAATAGCAAATTTATAATCTGTACCAGCGTGATCGTTACCTATTGAGATATTCATTATATATATTGTGTTTTTATTAAAAATACAAAGTTAATAATAACTCATAACTATAATAACTATAAAGACTTAAGATGTTTAATTATTTTATTTTTATAGCGTTTAATTAGCATCTACAAATAGATTGTTAATTACTTAGTCTTTTATGTTTCATTACTTGTTAATAAGTGTTGATAGTTTTTTAAAAATAAAATTAGGATTATCTAATTAATTTTCCAATCAAAAACTGGAACTAAATAACCTAAAATTTAACCACTTTTCTTTAGCATTTTTTTAAGACTAAAAAGAGGTATCTATAAACACCAAAATTAAAATACTTATTAATAATTAACCTAAATATTGAGTTATTAACAACTGTTAATAGTAAATTAAAAACAGCTAATTATTAAGGTTTTAATAAATTTTAAACTGTTAATTAAGGTCTGAAAAACACCTATAACTTAAAAACAAAGTAAAAACGTATAAAGTTATACCGCTATTAACACACTATAATAACCATTATTATTTTTTTTAAATTTTAAAAGAAAACTGATTATATATATATGTATGTGGATAACTCTAAAAAATTAAAATTTAATAGAAAAGTAGAATATTAATCAATAGGTAAATATATAATATGTGTTTCTAAATATTAAACTTCTTTTTATGATTTAACCTTAAGAAAACATCATTTAAATAATAAAACGTAGCTTTGTAAAAAATAAATAGCAATTCTTCTCTAATTAACAAAGCTATTTAATAACAAAATTTCCACTATCTTAGGAAATGAATATGATTAAAAAATTACATGAGTAAAAAAAGAAAAAGAAATTCTAAAAAAGGAATTTCAAACCTATCAAATACAATCTTAAGTATTTTAAAAAAAGAAAGAAATCAAAGTTTTAACTACAAGCAAATAGCTGCTAAATTAGGTGTTAATTATGCCAGTAGCCGAAACCAAATAATAAAAAAACTTCGCGATTTACAAGGTAAAAAAGAAATTAAAGAAGTAGAACGTGGTAAGTTTAAAGCCATAGTAACTGCCGAATATCATACAGGTATATTAGATTTATCTGCAAAAGGATCTGGTTATATTATTAGTGATGAGTTTGTAGATGATGTTTTTGTAGCATCAAATAATATAAATAAAGCCTTAAATGGAGACGAAGTAGAATTCTATGTATACAAACGTCGTAAACGCGGAAGAATGGAAGGGGAAATTACCCAAGTTTTAAACCGCGAAAAAACAGAATATGTTGGTGTTATTCAGTTGCACGATAAATATGCATTTGTAGTTCCAGATAGTACAAAAATGTATAAAGACATATTTGTACCAATAAATAAAACTTTTAAAGCCGAAGATGGCGATAAAGTATTAGTTCATATAGAAGAATGGCCCGAAAAAGCCGATTCTCCAAACGGAAAAGTAATTCAAGTTTTAGGAAAACCAGGAGATCATAATACCGAAATTCATTCTATTCTTGCAGAATATGGTTTACCAAACGAATTTCCTCATGAAGTAGAAGCTTATGCTAACAATTTAGATACTTCTATAACAGAAGATATTATAGCAAAACGTAGAGATATGCGTAAAGATTTAACCTTTACCGTAGATCCTAAAGACGCCAAAGATTTTGATGATGCCTTATCATTCGAAGTACTAGATAATGGCTTATATGAGATAGGAATCCATATTGCAGATGTATCACACTATTTACAAGAAGGAACAGTTCTTGATGATGAAGCTTATGAGCGTGCCACATCTGTTTATTTAGTAGATAGAGTAGTACCCATGCTACCAGAAGTATTATCAAACAACGCTTGTTCATTACGTCCACACGAAGAAAAATTAACCTTTTCTGCCGTATTTCAAATAAATGATAAAGCCGAAATTAAAAACGAATGGTTTGGTCGTACCGTAACGTATAGTGATGCGCGTTTTGCTTATGAAGAAGCACAAGCCGTTATAGAATCTTACACAAACGAAATTCCAGCAGCAGTTTCGCTTATAGGAAAAACATATAAAACCGATCAAAAAATAGCAGATGCCATTATAAAAATGAACGAACTTGCTAAAATTATGAGAAGTAAACGTATGGTATCTGGAGCGTTATCTTTTGATAAAGTTGAAGTAAAATTCAATTTAGACGAAAACTCCAACCCAGTAGGCGTATTCTTTAAAACCAGTAAAGATGCTAATAAACTTATAGAAGAGTTTATGTTGTTAGCAAATCGTAAAGTATCAGAATTTATAGGAAAACAAGATCCAAAAAAGACCTTTGTTTACAGAACACACGATGAACCAGACGATAGTAAACTAGCTAATTTACAAGGTGTAGTTTCAAAATTTGGTTACAAACTTAATTTTAAAGACCGAAAAACCACAGCCGCTTCACTTAATAGTTTATTAAAAGAAGTAAACGGAAAAAAAGAGCAAAATTTAGTAGATACGCTTGCTATTCGTAGTATGAGTAAAGCTGAATATACAACCAAAAATATAGGACATTACGGTTTAGCTTTTGATTATTATAGTCATTTTACATCCCCAATACGTCGTTATCCAGATGTTATGGCGCACCGTTTATTACAACATTATTTAGATGGCGGAAAATCGGTAAATGAAGATATTTTCGAAGAAAAATGTCAACATTCCAGTAATATGGAAGGTTTAGCAACACGTGCCGAACGTGATTCTATAAAATACATGCAAATTAAATTTATGCAAGATCATAAAGATGAGGAGTTTGTAGGTGTCATATCGGGTGTAACAGACTGGGGAATTTATGTAGAAATTATTTCTAATAAATGCGAAGGTATGGTAAGTGTTCGCGACATGAAAGATGATCATTACAATTTTGATCAAGACACATATTCTATGGTTGGTAAAGAAAATAAAATAGCTTACCAACTAGGTGAAGAGATTATTGTAAAAGTTAAAAATGCAGATTTAGTTAAAAAACATCTTGATTTTCACCTTATAGGAAAACCAGAAGATTAATTAAGAGATCGTTGCGAGGAGTTTTTTCGCAACGAAACAATCTGTATAAATTTAGTAGAATATAAAAAGCCACAAACTATATATAGTTTGTGGCTTTTTAAGGTGTAATATTTTAGGCGTTACCACAAGGGTCGGGCTTTCACTACTCGCTCCCTTCTAAAAAGTCGGGGAGCTCAAACATGCCGTCCTATTCCTAACGCGTAGGGTGAATGATTTTAAATAAAAACAAATAACTGTAACATTTTCATTAATTCAATTACTAACAAACAAAACAAATAATCAATGATACTAACTACAACAAATTCCATTGAAAACCATATTATTCAAAATTATTTAGGTATTGTAACAGGCGCGCATGTAAGTATGCCAAAAACAACCTTAACCTTTAGCATGAAAAA
Organism: uncultured Algibacter sp.; assembly: GCA_938003745.1. Taxonomy (GTDB): domain Bacteria; phylum Bacteroidota; class Bacteroidia; order Flavobacteriales; family Flavobacteriaceae; genus Postechiella. The sequence continues at coordinate 21,954 of CALKXS010000186.1, read as the reverse complement.
ATATTATGCATCTTATGCAGATAATGTAAATGAAGTTAAAGAAACCGCTTTTCAAAATTTAAAAAATAATGCTGTTAAACTTAATGCAAATGCTGTAGTTGGCATTTCTATAGATGTAGAAAGTAATGATACAACTGGTGTTATTCTAGTTTCAATTACAGGAACCGCTGTAAAAGTTGCTTAAAAAGCTGTTTTATTATAAAGTTTTCCTAAACCGAACTCACAACGGAATAATTATTGATAATTTTACATTAAAATTAAAAACATAGCTTAATGAAGACACTAGTAAAAGTATTAGTACTGTTTATAACTACTGTAGTATTTGCACAAAAACCAATAGAAAAAACAATTGGTGAATTTACAGAACTTAAGGTTTATGATTTAATAGAAGTAGAGCTTATAAAATCAGATCAAAATAAAATTGTTATTAACGGAAAAAATAATAGAGATGTTCTTGTTAATAATAAGAACGGAACACTTAAAATAAAAATGAAATTAGAAGAAGCTTATGATGGAAATAAAACCAAAGTGAGTTTATACTATACAGGTGTTGATGTTATAGATGTAAATGAAGGTGCCTATGTATATTCAAAAGATATATTTAAACAATTTGAAATAGATTTAAACGCTCAAGAAGGTGGAAAAATAAAAGTAAACCTAGATGTAAATTACCTTAATATTCGTTCGGTAACAGGAGCAAATGTAAGAGTAGAAGGTAAAGCAAAACATCAAGACGTATCTATATACACAGGAGGTATTTATGCAGGTAAAGATTTAAAATCTGAATTTACAGATGTATCTATAAAAATTGCTGGCGAAGCTCATGTGAATGCTTCAACTTTGGTTAATGCTAAAGTAAGAGCTGGAGGAGATATTAATATTTATGGAAACCCAGAACGTGTTGATGAAAGTAGAGTTCTTGGAGGAAGAATTAAACGTATAGAGGAGTAATAAATATATTTCAGTATCAAAAAAAAGAGCATCTAAATTAATTTAGATGCTCTTTTTTTTGACTGTTTTATAATTAAAAATAAGCTGTAAGTTTTTTAAAATATTTCTTTTCTTTGTGTAAACCCTTACGTATTTATGTTTGATGATATTTTAACGGCAATTCCCTTTGGTATTATTTTAGCTTTTACCATAGGTCCCGTTTTTTTTGTTCTCCTAGAAACTAGCGCAACAAAAGGCTTTAGAAGTGCTTTGATTTTTGATTTTGGAGTTATTCTAGCCGATATTATTTTTATTGTCATCGCATTTTATAGTACCAATAGTTTACGTGGAAAAATAAAAGACGATCCTAGTTTTTTAATTTTTGGAGGTGCTTTACTTATTGTTTATGGTATTATTTCATTTGTAAAAACATCAAAATCTTTTAGATCTATAGTTAAAGAATATCATAAAGTTGAAATTCAAAAAGACTATGGTAAACTCTTTATAAAGGGATTTTTACTCAACTTTATTAACATTGGTGTACTTTTAGGTTGGTTAGGTTTTATGGTGCTTGGTGATTCTTTAACCACATCAGAGAATGGAGAAATTGTTTTTGTTGTAACAATGATTGTTTCTTATTTTATTACAGACCTATTTAAAATACTTGTTGCAAAACGTTTAAAAGATAAATTAACGCCAAGACTTATATTTAAAACAAAGAGAATTATAGCGATTGTTATTTTATGTTTTGGTATTTTGTTATTGGTTCAGGGCTTGTTTCCAGAATCTTACGAAAAGAATAAAGAAAAGTTAGAACAAATGAGTCCTATAAAAGAAAAGCTTCCAGTATAAACTGAAAGCTTTTTTGAGGTGTCGAGCGGATTCGAACCGCTGTAGATGGTGTTGCAGACCACTGCCTAGCCACTCGGCCACGACACCTTATTATGTTGCAAATGTATAAAAATTTGTCAATTTTCAATACATAAAATTACTTTTTCCGTCTATCGGTCATTTTTATTGTGACACGCTCCACATCACCACCAATTGGAGGGTTTAATTTACTAACCCAGACGGTTACTTTTTTTACCATTTTATCTTCGTTAAAAATGCGGTTTAAAATACGTTTTGCTACTGTTTCAAGAAGATATGAAGGTATATCCATTTCTTCTTTTATAATACGGTTAAGAAACACATAATCAACAGTATCAACTAATTGATCTGACCTTGAAGAAGGCAGTAAATTGGCTTTAACTTCCAAATCTACTCTATAGTCACTTCCTATTTTTGTTTCCTCTTTTAAACAGCCGTGATGTGCGAATACACGAATGTTTTCAACTTTAATTATTCCCATTGTTAATTTGTAAATAAATCAAAAATATTACTAATTGCACTGGCTTTGGTTTTATAAAACTCGGTATTGTGCAACGTGAACACGTTATAGAAGTGAATTTTTTATTCTGAACATCAAAAATTTTAGACCATTTTCCTCCTGTTGCTCGCATTTCATCAACTTCATATTGTGTATTTGAACATTTAGGGCAACTGTAATTTTTGTTTTCCATTTTAGAAATAATTTTAATTAGTAGCTTTTGTATTATAAGTATCTACTAATTAAAATTTGTTACGCTTCTTAAACTTATTAAGCTAAAATAGCTTGAATTTCCGTAATTTTGAAGCTTATTTTAAGGAAATAGATTAGAAGTATGCCTGAAGAAAGAAAATCGCTAAATTTTTTAGAGCGAATTATAGAAGATGATTTATCAAATGGAATGTCTAAAGAATCGTTACGTTTTCGTTTTCCACCAGAACCTAATGGCTATTTACATATAGGTCATACTAAAGCCATAGGTATTAGTTTTGGTTTAGGTGAGAAATATAATGCACCGGTTAATTTACGTTTTGATGATACCAATCCCGCTAAGGAAGAGCAAGAATATGTTGATGCCATTAAAGAAGATATTGTATGGCTAGGGTATAATTGGGATAAAGAATTGTATTCTTCAGAGTATTTTCAACAACTTTACGATTGGACAATTACCTTAATAAAAGAAGGAAAAGCCTATGTAGATTCTCAAAGTAGTGAAGCTATGGCAGAACAAAAGGGAACACCAACACAAGCAGGTGTAGATGGCCCTTTTAGAAATAGAACGGTTGAAGAAAACCTAGATTTATTCGACAGAATGAAAAAAGGGGAATTTGATGAAGGTTCACATATTTTACGTGCAAAAATAAATATGCAGCATGTTAATATGTTAATGCGCGACCCTATTATTTACCGTGTATTAAAAAAGCATCATCACCGTACGGGTAATGATTGGTGTATATATCCAATGTATGATTGGACACATGGCGAAAGTGATTATATAGAACAAATTTCACACTCCTTATGTTCTTTAGAATTTAAACCTCATAGAGAGCTTTACGATTGGTTTTTAGATCAGATAATAGACACTAATAAACTTAGACCAAAACAACGTGAATTTGCACGTTTAAATCTGAGCTACACAATAATGAGTAAACGTAAGTTGTTTAAGTTGGTAGAAGATAATGTGGTTTCTGGTTGGGATGATCCGCGTATGCCAACCATTTCTGGTCTACGCCGTAGAGGGTATACACCAAATGCAATTAGAAAATTTGTAGAAACTGTTGGTGTTGCAAAGCGTGAAAATATTATTGATGTATCACTTTTAGAATTTTGTATTAGAGAAGATTTAAATAAAACAGCACCACGAGTTATGGCTGTTTTGAATCCAATAAAAGTTGTAATTACTAATTATCCAAAAGGAAAAGAGGAGTGGCTTGAAGCCGAAAACAACCAAGAAGATGATAGTGCTGGGTTTAGAAAAGTACCGTTTTCTAGAGAACTATATATTGAAAAAGAAGATTTTAAAGAAGAAGCTGGTAATAAATTTTTTAGATTAAAATTAGGAGGAGAAGTACGTTTAAAAAACGCTTATATTATTAAGGCAGATGGTGTTGTAAAAGACACTAATGGAGAAATTGCAGAAGTACATTGTACGTATTCAGATGATATTTCTAGACGTGTAAAAGGAACTTTGCATTGGGTGTCTATAAAACATGCTTTAAAGGCAGAGGTTAGAGAATATGATCGTTTATTTAGTGATGAATCGCCAGATGGTCATCAAGACAAAGACTTTATGGAATTTATAAACCCAAATTCTTTAAAGGTTATCGAAGCTTTTGTAGAGCCAAGTTTGGTTGAAGCAAAAATAGGGGAGCGGTTTCAATTTCAACGTTTAGGGTATTTTAATGTTGATAACGATTCAATTTCAGATAAATTAGTTTTTAATAAAACGGTTGGTTTAAAAGATTCTTGGGCGAAGCAAAAGCCAAAACCACAACAAAACCAGTCTCAAAAAAATAATAATCAGAATCAACAACAATCGCAACGAAAAGCTATTGATGTTATTCAGAAATTAGGAAAAAGGTATACTAATTTACCAGAAGCTAAACAACAAAAGGTTAGAATAGAAATTTTAGAACTCGCTAAAAATGTGAGCTACGAAGAGGTAGAGCCACTTTTTAATACCGCCGTAAAAAAAGTAGGAACTCGAATTGCTGTGGCGCTTATTTTGTCTGTGTTGATTGAAAATGGACAAGATAAAAATGATGCTGTAAATGGTTATATAGCTAAAGCCTTAGAGGATAAAAATGAGCTTTTAGTTACTGAGGCTAAGTTACTTTAGTAAAAAAATAGCTATATTTATATACTAACTAAAACAAAAATTATGGATTATTTAAACCCCATTGCGCTATTAGTTGCAGCTGTTTCGGCTCTGGTTGTCGGATTTATTTGGTATAACCCAAAAGTATTTGGAAATGCTTGGATGCGTGAAGCTGGAATGACAGACGAGCAGGTTAAAGGCGGTAATATGGCTAAAATTTTTATTATGGCCTTTATTTTTGCTTTTTTACTAGCAATGACTATGATGCAAATGAGTATACATCAAACTGGTGCTTTAAGTTTAATTGGGGGAGACTCTACACAAGCATTACCTTCATATGCAGCTTTTATGGCAGATTATGGAGATCATTTTAGAACTTTTAAACATGGCGCACTTCACGGTGTTTTTGCTGGTGTTTTTGTGGCTTTACCTATTTTAGGTACTAATGCTTTATTTGAACGTAAAAGTGCAAAATATATTTTTATTAACGCAGGATACTGGATTGTAACACTTGGTGTTATGGGAGCCATTATTTGTGGTTGGAAGTAAATAACCCTGAGGTAACTTACAAAGCTTTCGTTAGAAAATATTTTTATTTCATTGTAAATTTTTAAACTTCTATTATCAAGCGGAATTTTGTAATATTTTAACATAATTAAAGACTGATGTGTATAACTTCGGTCTTTTTTATTTTCATATTGAAAACATATCAAATTTATTCAAGTTATAGTGAACTTCCTGAAACATGGAAAGACTTCACTATTCATGATGTTTTTTTACAACCAAATTATTTTAAGGCTTTAGAAAATTCGTCTCCAGAAAACATTCAATTTTTTTATGTTGGTATTTTTAATGAAGATGCAATAGTAGGAGTTGCCATTATTCAGCGTGTGCAATTGTATTTAAAAGACATGTTTAGAAAAACATCGGTGTCTTGTTTAAAAACGTTTTTTCAAAGTATTGTTTCTAAAGTATTAAAAGGAAATGTATTGGTGGTGGGTAACTTAATGCATACGGGTCAACACGGTATGTTTTATGATGAAAGTAAAGTTTCTCAGGTTGATTATCTTGAAATAGTTTTTAAGGCATTAAATGCACTTAAAATTCAAATAAAAGAAACTCAGAGTAAAACCATAAGAGTTATCATGTTTAAAGATTTTTTTGAAGATGATAAAATTAATAATCAAAAAGAATTTTTCCAATCGCAAAAATTGCATAACGTTTCTGTTCAACCTAACATGATTATGGAAATTAGGCAAAATTGGTTGTCTATTGAAGATTATATTGGAAGCTTAAAGAAAAAATATAGAACGCGTTATAAACGTGCGAAAAAGAAATTAGGAACTATACAATGTGAAGAATTAGATATTAATGCAATTAAAAATGCATCAGAAAGACTTTATAATCTTTATCTAAATGTTTCTAACAATGCCAAGTTTAACACCTTTATTTTACCTAAATATCATTTTTATAATCTAAAACTTGAATTACAAAATAATTTTAAAGTTTTTGGATATTATTTAAATGATGAGTTGGTTGGTTTCTATTCACTAATTTTAAATAATGAGAGTTTAGAAACTTATTTTTTAGGGTATAATGACATACATCAACAACCGAATCAATTATATCTAAATATGCTTTATGATATGACTAAATTTGGTATTGATAACGCTTTCGCGGAAATAATTTTTGCGCGTACTGCTATGGAAATCAAAAGTTCGGTAGGAGCGAAGCCAAAAGTAATGCGTATATATTTGAAACATACCAATGGTTTTATTAATGCAGTTTTAAAACAGGTTTTTAAATTTATGAATCCATCAAGAGATTGGGAAGAGCGACACCCTTTTAAAGTTTAGTATTCTTTTTTGTTTGGATACGTTTGTTTTTTCGACTTAGCAAGAAAATGTATTTTATGAAAAAACTGGTGTTTTTTTTACTTTTCGTTCCATTTAGCATATTTTGTCAAAATATGTCTAATGAAAAGCTTCAAACCATTTATACTACTGTAAGTGATTCTATTCAAGGAGATTTAGGAGGGTGGCAATTTTTTGTAAAAGAGATTCCTATGATGTCTATTACTGATGAAAACCATAATAGAATGCGAATTATTTCGCCTATAGCAGATTCAAATAATTTAAATGAAGAATTAATTAAAGCCGCTTTAGTTGCCAATTTTCATACTGCGTTAGACGTTAAATATGCCGTTTCAGATGGCGTATTGTGGTCGGTATTTATTCATCCACTAAAAGAGTTATCAGAAGAACAAGTTAAAAATGCTGTGAGTCAAGTGTATTATGCTCATATTAATTTTGGAACCACATTTACAAGTACTTCATTGAGTTTTCCGGGTAGTGTAAATAAAGATGATATAAAAAAGGAAGAGGAAAAGAAAGATGCAGTTCCTGAATTTAGAAAGTTATAAACTTAGTTTTAATTTGAAAACCTTTCGGTTACGTAGAAGGTGACATTTAATTAATAATAGAATTTTAAAATAAAAAGTCCGTTATTTTAAATAACAGACTTTACAATTATATTTCTTCAGTTGTGGTTTCATCGTTTGGAATGTTCAAACTAGTTTTAAAATCTGGAAAAATAGCTTTAAGTAAGTTTTCATCTTTAATCTGTTTAGCTTCTATAAAGCTCCATATTTTTTTTCACTATTATAAATGCCTGATAAATAACTTTTAGATTTGATTCGAATACCACTCATGGTCATTTGATTAAACCCTTCAATGTAACAATGGTATTCATCTTGTTTAAAAACAATATAAGATACGTTTAATATATTTGCTTTTTCAAAAACAAACCCTTGTTCTTTTATGGTACTAAACGTAGAAGTTAAGAGTTCAATAGCTTTTTCTTTGTTTAATACACTTGGATAAGTATATAATTTAAAACGGTATCAAAATCTATTTTTAAAGTGGCTTGAGATGTTATTTTAGTATCTCTTAGAGCATATTCTTTTAACTCTGATTTACTTTGAGCAAAAGAAATGCTACTACAAAAGAGTAGTAGCATGATAATGGTTCCTTTTATTTTAGTCATTCTTCTTTTTTAAAGCTTTTTGATTTTTCATGGCCTCACCAATTTGATTACTTGCTGTAAAACTAGCAACCATATCATTTAGCATGGTGCTACCTGCTTGTGGTGAATTTGGTAGTAAAATTAAGTTACTATTTGTTTCGCTACCAATGGCTTGTAATGTATCATAATGTTGTGTAACAACAATAAGTGCAGAAGCTTCTTGAGAGTTAATACCAACACGGTTTAAAACATCTACAGACTCTTCTAAGCCACGAGCAATCTCACGACGTTGGTCTGCAATACCTTGACCTTGTAAACGTTTACTTTCTGCTTCAGCTTTTGCTTTTTCAACAATTAAAATACGTTGCGCGTCTCCTTCATACTGTGCTGCTGTTTTTTCTCTATCGGCAGCATTAATACGGTTCATGGCTTCTTTAACTTGCGCATCAGGATCAATATCTGTTACTAAAGTTTTTATAATATCGTAACCATAATTTTGCATGGCTTCATTTAATTCTGTTTTTACAGCTATAGCAACATCATCTTTTTTTAAGAAAACATCATCTAAAATCATTTTTGGTACCTCGGCACGTACTACATCAAATACATAACTTGTAATTTGATCATGAGGATAATCTAATTTATAAAAGGCATCTTCAACCTTGTCTTTAATAACTTTATATTGTACTGATACTTTTAAACGTACAAATACATCATCTTTGGTTTTGGTTTCTACTATAACGTCTAGTTGTTGAATTTTTAGACTTAAACGCCCAGAAATACGATCTACTAAAGGAATTTTTAAATGAAGACCAGATTGACGAATACTGTGAAATTTTCCGAAGCGTTCTACAATCGCTGCAGTTTGTTGTTTTACAGTAAATAGACCAGATATTAAAATAAACAGTCCAAATACAATTAGAATAATTGATAAAATAGGCATAATAAATAATTAAAAAGGTTAGAAATTTTAAGATACTAAAATTACATTATATTTGGCTAATTATAACCTTAACCTTATGAAATATAACAGAATTTTCTTATTAGTAGCTCTAACACTATGTTTTGTTACAAAATCTTTTTCTCAAAAAGGAAATTATGATATTGTAAATGGTATTGGCATTTTTGGTGGTATTACTAAAATAGATATTAAAACTGATAATTTTATAACAACCGAAGGTGATGGTTTTGTTGGTAGTTTAACTGCCACAGTAGAGATCCCTCATAGATGGTATAATATGAGTTATGGTATGCAATTATCTGAAAGTACTATTAGTATTTTAGGAAGACCAACTACGTCTAGTGCTACAAATGAATTTGTAGATTATAAACTTTTTGCAGCTCAACTGACGTTAATGGGGCATATAAAACTTGCAGGACCTTATGTAACTCTTGATGTTGGACCGATGCTACAATACAATAGCAGATTAGAAATTGAAGATAAAAACCAAGAAGGATATTTTATTAATAATTACGATAATTTAACTGCAGAAGATATTAGTAATATTTCTCAATTTAATTTGAATGGGGCAGTGGGTATTACAGCTGGTTTTAAATTTTTAAAACTTAGAGCACATTATATTTATGGCGCAACTAACATATTAAAAAAGCTTGAAAGTGAAGATATAGATGCTTCTGGTGGCGATTCTCGTTTTAAAGGGAATATATCTATGTTTGTATTTGGAGCGATGTTGTCTTTTTAGATTTATACAATTATATAAAAAAAGCTCTAAATATATTTAGAGCCTTTTTTATATAAAAGAATTATAATAGGTTCATTATATTGTATTTACAATATTCTTAATACGTTTTACCGTTTCATTTTTCCCAATCATGTACATAATATCAAAAACATCTGGCCCTTGTAAAGCACCAACTAAAGCTAAACGCAATGGCATCATTACTTTTCCAAAACCAATTTCTTTGGCTGTTATCCAACCTTTAATTTCTGTTTGAAGTGTTTCAACAGTAAAATCTGTATTTGCGTTAATGATACTTATTAGTTCATTCATTAAATCGCTTGTGCCTTCTTTTATAGCTTTCTTAGATGCTTTTTCATCATAAGAATTTGGAGCATTGAAAAAGAAGTGTGTAAGATCCCAAAAGTCTGAAATAAACGTAGCACGTTCCTTAATTAAACCAACAGCCATAGCAATGTATTGTGTGTCTATATCTGCTAATTCTACACGTTGCGCTTTGAAGACTTTGGCTAATTCATCATTGTTTTGCTCTTGCATGTAATGGTGATTAAACCACTTTGTTTTATCAGGATCAAAACGTGCACCTGCTTTATTAACTCTACTTAAATCAAAAGTATTTATTAATTCGTTAAGATTAAAAATTTCTTGTTCCGTTCCAGGATTCCATCCTAAAAATGATAAGAAATTAATCATGGCTTCAGGAAAATATCCATCTTCTTTGTAGCCTCTAGAAACATCGTTTGATTTTGGATCTTCCCATTGTAATGGAAAAACAGGGAAACCTAATTTATCGCCATCACGTTTACTTAATTTTCCTTTTCCTGTAGGTTTTAAAATAAGAGGTAAATGTGCAAATTCTGGGGCATCCCATTCAAAAGCTTTGTATAACTGAAAATGTAACGCTAAAGAGGGTAGCCACTCTTCTCCACGAATAACATGGCTAATTTCCATTAAATGGTCATCAACAATATTTGCTAAATGATATGTTGGCATCCCATCACTTTTAAACAGCACTTTATCATCTAAAACATTGGTGTCAATTTTCATATTGCCACGAATAATATCTGTTAAATGTAAAGTTTCATCTTGAGGTGATTTAAAACGAATTACATAGTCCTCTCCAGCATCTAATTTAGCTTTTACCTCTTCTGCGTTAAGCGATAAAGAATTACTTAATTTAAGTCTGTTATGCCAGTTATATATAAACGTTTTGCCCTTAGATTCATGATCTTTTCTATGAAAATCTAAAGATTCAGCAGTATCAAAAGCATAATATGCATTACCAGATGCTATTAATTTTTCGGCGTAAGCTTTATATAAATGTTTACGTTCGCTTTGTCTGTACGGACCAAATTTTTCGTTCTTACCTGGGCCTTCATCAAAAGGCATATTGCACCAGTTTAATGCATCTACAATATAATTTTCGGCACCTTCTACGTAGCGATTTTGATCGGTATCTTCTATTCTAAGAACAAAAGTTCCGTTGTGTTTTTTAGCAAATAAATAGTTGAATAGAGCAGTACGAACTCCTCCTATGTGTAAAGGTCCTGTTGGGCTTGGTGCAAAACGCACACGAACGTTTTTAGTCATGTTGTAATTAAAAATAATTCTTAAATGTTTACATTTAAGTGTAGATTGAAACTGTCATCCTGAACTAGTTTCAGGAATTTGTCGCAAATATACAATTAACACATTATTATAAACGCTGTTGTAATTAAAATTGTAGTTTAGTAAGTTAATTGTATGTTTTCTTTTTTCGCTTTCGCGGAATTTGAAGCCAATGTATTAAAATAGAGTATGAGTAATTTTAAAAATATACAAGATAAATTAGAGGTGTTTATACGACGGTATTACACTAACGAATTAATAAAGGGTGCTATTCTTTTCTTTGCCATTGGCTTATTGTATTTTTTATTCACGCTGTTTATTGAGTCTGTTTTATGGTTAAATCCAACGGCAAGAACTGTGCTATTTTGGCTATTTATTTTAGTTGAAATAGGCCTGTTAGTTAAGTTTATTTTTCTGCCTTTGGCAAAATTATTAAAACTTCAAAATGGAATTAATTATAATGATGCCTCAAAAATTATTGGATCACATTTTCCTGAGGTTAATGACAGATTGTTAAATGTACTTCAGTTAAACGATAACGAATCTAAATCAGAATTACTATTAGCAAGTATAGAGCAAAAGGCGGTTGAGTTAAAACCTATTCCGTTTAAGTTAGCTATCAACTTCAAAAATAATATTGGGTATTTAAAATACGCAGCAATCCCAATAGTTATACTTGCCTTAATTGGTTTTACCGGAAATTTTAATTGGTTTACAGATAGTTATGAACGTGTTACGCATTATAAAACAGCTTATGAGCCGCCTGCACCGTTTCAGTTTTTTGTGGTTAATGATAGTTTAAAAGCTATTGAAAATAAAGACTATAAATTAATTATAAAAACGGCTGGAGAGGTTACACCAGAAAGTGCACAAATAAAGTATAACGGAGAAACTTATTTTTTGCAAGAAAAGAAAATAGGGGAGTTTGAATATGTATTTGGACAACCAAAAGAAAATATAACATTTCAGCTTTTGGCAAATGATGTAACATCAAAACCATATGAGTTAAAAGTAGTTGAAGTGCCTTCGCTTTTAAGTTTTGAAATGCAGTTAGATTATCCTAGATATACAAAACGAAAAGATGAAATATTAAAGGGTTCTGGAAATGCATCAGTACCTGAGGGAACAAAAATTAAATGGCTGCTTTATACAAAATCTACTGAGTCGGTTTACTTATATGCTAAAGATACTTTAAAGTTTTCATCAAAAAATAATACAGTTTTTGAAGCATCAAAATCTATGTATTCTAATTTTAATTATGCAGTAAGTACAAATAATAAAAACTTAAAAGATTATGAAAACATATCATTTAATATTGATGTTGTAAAAGATGAATATCCAGAATTAAATGTGAAAATGAAAGTAGATAGTTTGGATTTACAAACGCTTTATTTTTATGGACAGGTAAGTGATGATTACGGATTTACAAAATTGCAGTTAGTTTTTTATCCTTCCAATAATGAAAAAGAAAAACAAATAAGTAACATAAAAGTCTCTGCTTCTAATATTTCTGAATTCATTTCTGCTTTTCCAAACAATTTAGAAATTAAAGAAGGTGTTTCCTATGATTTCTATTTTCAAGTATTTGATAATGATGTAGTTAATAGATTTAAGTCTGTAAAAAGTAATATTTTCAGCTATAGGAAACGAACATATGAAGAAGAAGAGGAAAAGCAGCTGAAAGAACAAGGTGAAACCATTCAAAAATTAAATAAATCTTTAGAGAAATTTGAAGAGCAGGATAAAAAGTTGAAGGAGCTTTCACAAACCCAAAAGGAAAAGAATGCTTTAAATTTTAATGATAAAAAGAAGTTAGAATCTTTTTTTAAGCGTCAGAAGAACCAAGATCAAATGATGAAAAATTTCAACAAAAGATTGAAAGAGAATTTAGAAAATTTTCAAAAAGGTAATAAGGAGAAAGATGAATTTAAAGAAGATTTAAAAAAGCGTTTAGAAGATAACGAAGAGCAACTTAAAAAAGACGAGAAGCTATTAAAAGAATTAGAAAAGCTTACAGACAAAATTAATAAGGACGAGCTAGGAAAAAAATTGGAAGACCTTGCTAAGCAAAATAAAAATAAGAAGAAAAGTTTGCAACAATTGTTAGAATTAACAAAGCGTTTTTATGTTGAAAAGAAGCTAGATAAACTTAAGGATGAATTAGAAGAGCTATCAGAAGAGCAAGAGAAATTAGCTAATAAACCCGAAGAAGAAAACACAAAAGACAAACAAGATGGACTTAATAAAAAGTTTGATGATTATAAAAAAGAAATAGAAGAGCTTCAAAAAGATAATAAGGCTTTAAAAAAACCCTTGGATATTCCTCGGGATAAAGTTGATGAAAGGGAAGTTGATAATGAACAAAAACAAGCTTCTGAAAATTTAGATAAAAAAGAAGGTTCACAATCCGATCAAGAAAAAAATAAAAATCAATCTAAAGCAAAAAAAAATCAAAAAAAGGCAGCTCAACAAATGAAAGAAATGAGCAAAAAAATGGGTGCTTCTATGCAAATGAGTGGAGGTGAACAAATGCAAGAAGATATGGAAATGTTAAGACAAGTTTTAGATAATCTTGTTATATTTTCTTTTGACGAGGAAGCTTTAATGAATCAGTTTAAATCTATTGAGGTTAACCATAATAAATATGCTAGTTATTTAAAAAAGCAACAAAATTTAAAAGAGCATTTTGAGCACATAGATGACAGTTTATTTGCTTTGTCTTTACGTCAACCAAAACTTCCTGAGAATGTAAATAAAGAAATAACAGAAGTATATTTTAATATAGAGAAGGCTATAGCGATGCTTGCTGAAAATCAAATGTACCAAGGAATAGCTAAACAGCAATTTGCAACAACTGCAGCAAATAATCTGGCAGATTTTTTAAGTAATGTTTTAGATAATATGCAAGAGAGTATGTCAATGTCTCAAGGCCAAGGAGAGGGTGATGAGCAGCTTCCTGATATTATTATGAGTCAAGAACAACTTAATAAAATGATGGAAAAAGGCATTAAAAAAGGAGAGAAGGGAAAGCCTAAAGATGGAGAAGGCAAGAAAGAGGGTGAAGGAAATAAAGAAGGAAAAAAAGGTAAAGAGGGAAATAAAGGTGAGAATGGTGAAAAGGAAGAAAAAGGAAAAAAGGGTGATAAGCCAGGAGAAGGAAAAGAAGGAGGAAGAGCAGGAGATGGCTTTGGTGAGCAGAATAGTGAAGAGCTATTCAAAATTTATCAAAAACAGCAAGAGTTAAGACAAGCATTACAAGACCAAATTGAGAAAGAAGGTTTAGGCGGTAAAGGACAAAGATTGGAGCGTAAAATGGAAGAGATTGAATTGGATTTAATCAACAAAGGTTTTACCAATCAAACGCTTCAAAAGATGATGGATCTTAAACATCAATTATTGAAATTGGAGAATGCTACGTTTCAACAAGGCGAAGAAAATAAGCGTGAATCAGAATCTAATAAAAGAGTATTTGATAACAATACTAATAATCAAATACCATCTGCCAAACAATATTTTAAAACAACCGAAATATTAAATAGACAAGCACTACCTTTGCGCCCGATTTATAAAAAGAAAGTACAATCTTATTTCAAGAAATACAATGATTGATTTTAATTACGAAACTGAATTTTCAATAGATAATGAAGTGGCAATCTCCTCATGGATTTCTAGTGTTATTTTAGGGGAAGAATATAATGAAGGTGAAATTAATTATGTGTTTTGTGATGATGAATATCTTCATAAATTAAACGTTGAGTTTTTAGAGCATGATACGTTAACAGACATCATTAGTTTTGATTATACTATGGGTAGATTAATCTCTGGTGATATCTTTATTTCCATAGAAAGAGTAATGGATAATGCTAAAGATTTTAATGTTTCTTTTGACGATGAATTAAAGCGTGTAATTGTTCATGGTGTATTGCATTATTGTGGTTATAAAGATAAGACTGATGAAGATGCTAAAGCTATGAGAAACAGAGAAAACCACTACTTAAAGCAATTTGCAGTGTGATGTGTAAAGGTTGTATATTTGCAAGCTTTTTAAATTAATGTTTCACGTGGAACAAATGAATAAAATTCTAGATTATGTTTAACGAAGTGTATGATGTTATAGTAGTTGGAGGTGGACACGCTGGAAGTGAAGCCGCAGCCGCAGCCGCTAATACAGGAAGTAAAACTTTACTTGTTACCATGAGTTTGCAAAACATCGCACAGATGTCTTGTAATCCTGCTATGGGTGGAATTGCAAAAGGGCAAATAGTAAGAGAAATTGATGCGCTTGGTGGATACAGCGGTATTGTTTCTGACACGTCTGCAATTCAGTTTAAGATGTTAAACAAATCTAAAGGACCTGCTATGTGGAGTCCAAGGGTGCAAAGTGATAGAATGCGTTTTGCCGAAGATTGGAGAATGCTTCTTGAAGGCACTCCTAATTTAGATTTTTATCAAGATATGGTGTCTGGTTTAATTGTGGAAAACCATAAAGTGATTGGTGTAAAAACATCTTTAGGGATTGAAATAAAAGCAAAATCTGTTGTCTTAACAAATGGTACTTTCTTGAATGGTTTAATTCATATTGGAGATAAGAATTTTGGTGGTGGTAGAGCTGGTGAAAGAGCAGCAACAGGAATTACAGAACAACTTGTTAGTTTAGGTTTTGAATCTGGTAGAATGAAAACAGGAACACCTCCTAGAGTTGATGGTAGGTCTTTAGATTATTCTAAAATGTCTGAACAGCCTGGTGATGATAATCCAGAGAAATTTTCATATTTAGATACCACAAGTCCGTTAAAAAATCAACGTTCTTGTTATATGACTCATACAAGTTTAGATGTTCATAATTTGCTTCGTGAAGGCTTTGATAGATCTCCAATGTTTAATGGTAGGATTCAAAGTTTAGGGCCACGTTATTGTCCTTCAATAGAAGATAAAATAAACAGGTTTGCAGATAAGGACAGTCATCAACTATTTATTGAACCTGAAGGATGGAATACCTGTGAGGTTTATGTAAATGGTTTTTCTACATCGTTACCAGAAGATGTTCAATTTAAAGCATTGAGATCTGTAGTTGGTTTTGAAGAGGTTAAATTCTTTAGACCTGGTTATGCTATTGAATATGATTATTTTCCGCCTACACAATTAAAACATACATTAGAAACTAAGCTTGTTGAAGGTTTATACTTTGCGGGTCAAATAAATGGAACCACAGGATATGAAGAGGCGGCATCTCAAGGTTTAATGGCTGGTATAAATGCAAGTTTAAAAGTTCAAGAAAAAGAACCTTTTACGCTTCAAAGAAGTGAGGCTTATATAGGGGTTTTAATTGATGATTTAATTACAAAAGGTACAGAAGAGCCATATAGAATGTTTACGTCTAGGGCAGAGTATAGAACGTTGCTTAGGCAAGATAATGCCGATTTAAGATTAACTCCAAAAGGATTTGATTTAGGTTTGGCTTCCGAAAAGCGTTTAAAACGTATGGAAGAAAAACATAATGCGGCAGAAAAATTTGTTAGCTTTTTTGAAAATCAAAGTGTAAAACCAGAGGTTATTAATCCAATTTTAGAATCTAAAAATTCTGCCTTGGTCAAACAATCTGGTAAACTATTTAAGGTGTTTGCAAGACCTAATATTGAAATGGAAGATGTTAGAAAGGTTGAAAGCGTTGAAACCTATATTCAAGAGCATAATTTAGATAGAGAGATTATAGAGCAGACCGAAATTCAAGTTAAGTATTCTGGTTATATAGCAAAAGAAAAAAATAATGCTGATAAACTTACTAGATTAGAATATGTGAAAATTCCAGAAAATTTTGACTATTCTCAAATTAAATCTATGAGTTTTGAGGCTCGTGAAAAGTTGAAAAAAATTCAACCAGCAACTGTGTCTCAAGCATCAAGAATAAGCGGAGTTTCTCCTAATGATATTTCTGTTTTATTAGTTTATATGGGGAGGTAAAATATGTGTTCCACGTGGAACATGTGTTTTGTTTAAGTTTTATTTTAATTAAACCATTTAATAATATTAATTAATCAGTGTTAATCAAAAATCAAAAAAACATATACTTAAAAGTAAAAGATTATTCTGTTTCTGGAGAGACATTTGAGCTTACAGAAAATTTAGAATACGGGTTTTTAGAAACCACACCGCAACCTAGTCCAGATAAATTATCTGAGTATTATGAAAGTGAAGATTATATTTCGCATACAGACTCTAAAAGAAATCTATTCGAAAAGGTTTATCATTTGGTAAGAACATATTCTTTAAACAAAAAGCTTAAACTTATTAATTCATTTTCTTTAGAAAGTAAAAATCTTTTAGACGTTGGTTGTGGTACAGGAGACTTTTTACAAATAGCAAAACAAAACCATTGGAATGTTTCTGGAATAGAACCTAATGAACAGGCTAGGGGAGCAGCAAATAAAAAAACTGATAATTCTGTTTTTAAAACAGAACATCTAGAAAGTTTAAAAGAAAATACTTTTGATGTTATTACGCTCTGGCATGTTTTAGAACATTTACCAAAATTAGAAAATCAAATAAAAATCTTTAAAAAACTTTTAAAACCAAACGGAACTTTAATAATTGCTGTTCCTAATTATAAAAGTTATGATGCAAAGTATTATAAAAACTTTTGGGCAGCTTTAGATGTTCCTAGACACCTTTGGCATTTTAATAGAGCGTCCATTTCTAATTTATTAGAAAAGTTTTCTTTAAAAGTTATAAAAACGAAACCAATGATGTTTGATGCGTTTTATGTTAGTCTTCTTTCAGAAAAATATAAAACAGGAAAAATGAATCCAGTAAAAGGTTTTTGGGTTGGTTTAGTCTCAAATATAAGATCGATGTCTACAAAAGAAGCTTCATCAATAATTTACATCGCTAAAAACAGTTAAAAACTATTTTAATAAATGCTGGTTTGATTTCATTTGTTAAAACGCCCAAATACAGGCTCGAATTCTAAAAGCTTCTTAGATCGCTTTATTTAATCTTGTTTTTAATAATGTTTGGTTATTAATTATGTTTTTTAAATAGATTTCTCTTATATGTTAAATTCAAAATAATTCATTCCTGTTTTTTGACTTACTTTACTACATTTGTCAAAATCAAAAAAATCTAACCAAAATAAAATAAAATCAAAATGAAAAATATTATTTACGTTGCTTTAGCTTTAATCACATTTACATCATGTCAACAACAAAAAATTGGTTTTGTGGATAACGGAACCGTTATTAATGATTATCAAGAAAAGAAAGATGTAGAAGCTAAGTTTCAATTAAAAGAAGAAGCTTTTAGAAAAATGGCAGATAGTATTGGTCAAGCATTTCAAGCGGAAGCACAAAAAGGACAAGCAGAAGCTCAAAAATTAGCACAAAGAAATAAAAGAAAGGAAGCTGAAGCGCTTATGGCTGGCTTACAACAAAAACAACAACAACTTCAACAAAGAATGCAAGGTGAACAACAAAAGTTAACTCAAGATTTCCAAGTTGAAATTGATTCTGTAATTGCTAATGTTAAAGATTTTGTGAAAGATTACGGTAAGACTAACAAATACACTTATATTTTAGGAACAAGCGATGCTGCTGCAACGGTTATGTATGGAGCAGAGGCAAACGATTTGACTAAAACGATTTTAGATGCATTAAATGCTGGTTACAAAAAAGCAGAATAACATTTTAAGTTGCTGAAAGCTAAATGATTAACACTGGTAAATTCACATTTATCAGTGTTTTTTTTATTTTATAATTAAGACTTCTTATGCAGTAATCTTGTCAATTTTATAGACAAGTCCGTCAAAATAATTTTAGAGTTACCATTACGCTCTATGTGGTAAATAGCATCTTGTAGCTCATTGCTTATATCCATAATATTGCCACCATGAATATAAGGTGCAAAATTTTCTAGTTTAAACTTCGTTTTAGGTTCAAAAAACACTAAATCATTAGCGCTGTAGTTTAATAGTAATGCTTGACGGAAAAAGTCGATACAGAAGTTTAAAAATTGCTTTTGTGTTTCTCTACCCGTTTTAGCAATGTCTTCACTCCATTTTATTAAATCGAGTATGGCACCTTTGTTTCCTTTAGCTTTAAAGGCGCTTCTAATCCAGAAAATAAACCATTCTTCAAATTGGATGTCTTCAGAATCTTTATAAACTAAATCACAAGCTTTATTATAATTTCCGTTAGATTGATGCGCAATTTTTGTTGCCACAGAAGTTTCTAAACTGTATTGTTTAATCAAAGCTTCTTTAACTACGTCCTCTGCTAATGGTGGAAAATGTAATATCTGGCAACGAGATCTGATGGTATTAATAATCTGCTCTTCATCTTCAGCAATAAGAATAAATATAGTCTTGTTTGGAGGCTCCTCAATAAGTTTTAAAAGTTTGTTGGCGCAAGCAATATTCATCTTTTCTGCCATCCAAATGAGCATCACTTTATATCCTCCTTCGTAAGATTTTAAAGTAAGTGATTTTACAATCTCATGAGCCTCATCAACGCCAATGTTTCCTTGCTTGTTATCAACACCAAGTAACTTGTACCAATCAAATAAATTGCCGTAAGGTTGCTCTTTTATAAGTTTGCGCCATTCTTCTAGGTAAAAACTAGAAACAGGTTTACTTTTTACTTTATCACTAGTTGTAACAGGGAAAACAAAATGTAAATCTGGATGCGAAATATTCTTAAATTTTAAATTACAAGTTTCGTTTCCATAAATGTTTTCTCCATCTGTATTAGAACATAGTAAATATTGCGCATAAGCAATAGCCATAGGTAGAGTTCCTGTACCTTCTTTACCAATAAATAACTGTGCATGCGCGATTCTACCATTATCTACACTTGTAGTCAAATGGTTTTTAATGTGTTCCTGTCCTAGTACGTTTTCAAAAAGCATAAAACAAACCTACATAATTTTTTTAGTATATATGAAATACAAATACTTGAAAAAAAGAATGAATTATTAGGCTCACTTTTATTCTCTTTTAAAGATTCGTTTTTTTTGATGAAAACGAACTTTGAGTTTTAACATTTTTTTATTATAAATTAAAGATTAATCGACTTATTTTTATATTGATAATCAAGTAGAACTAAAACTAATAATGAGCCAAAAAGCAATTCTTTTTATTCCAGATATTTCCGGATTTACTGAATTTGTGCATCATACAGATATTAGTCATAGTCGCCACATTGTAACAGAATTACTAGAGCTTTTAATAGATAGTAACACCATGAATTTGGAGCTGGCCGAAATTGAAGGTGATGCTCTTTTTTTATATAAATTAGAAGATAATGTTGATGTTTCTATTCTAGAAAAGCAAATAGAGACCATGTATTTGGCATTTCATACACATTTAAAACGTTATGAATATCAAAGAATTTGTCATTGTGGCGCCTGTTCTTCTGCTTATAATTTAAAGCTAAAGTTTGTAGTTCATTATGGTGAAATTGAGTTTATAAAAGTCAAAGACTCAAGAAAACCATACGGTATACATGTTATACAAGTGCATCGACTATTAAAGAATAATGTACCTCTAGATGAGTACGCACTTTTAACAGAAAATGTACAAACGTTAAGTGATAAAGATAAAAAGTTAGTAGCAGAATACGATTTTGGAAACATAGCATTTAGCTATAACAACCTTGTTTCTTTAAAGGATAAATTGCCAAAAATTCAACCAATACCAGAGAATTTACCAAAACACAAACTGTTTCATCATTCAGAAATAGTAAATATTGAAGCTACAGAACTTTACGAAGTGATTAGTAATTTTGATTATAAGTTACTTTGGACAAAAGGTGTCGATAAAATAGATTACGAAAAAAATAAAGTAAATAGAGCGGGTACAAAACATAAGTGTTTAATTAACAAAAATGAAGAAATTGAATTTACTACCATTAAAGGATTGGTAGAAGAAAATCTATTGGTTTATGCAGAAACGACAACTAAGGCTCCTTTTACAAAACGAGTAAATAGTTATTTTATTTTAGAACCTCTAGAAAACAGACAGACAAAACTAAACATAGAAATATATGTCGATTTTAAAGGTTTTGGCCTGTTTATGAAACCACTCATCAAAAAGAGTTTAAAGAAAAATGTTCTGTCTAATATTAAGAAGCTTCTTAACTTAATAGCTTCTGGTTTCAGTATCGCTGCAACGTAGTTTTTTATGTTTTTTAGAGATTATTAGTAGCTGGCTTTATTAGCAATTTATGATTATTTACTTTTTGGAAATAGCAAGATAATTTTTTCAACAAACAAGTCAACATCCTTTTTAAATATAAAATTATGATATGACATTAATTGTAATTGAGATTGATCTTTTTTTATAGGGGGTATTTCATAATAATGCTGATTTAGTTTAAATCCCATCCTTTCATAAAATTTTATCCTAGGTTTATTAATATTGGATGTAGGTAACTCAACCTCAAGTATAATGGATCTGTTATCACTGATAATAAATTTTTTGAGTTATACGCTTGGTTTCCGTTTTATTTGATTTTGATAAATAGGTTTGATTTCTACCATCCTTTATGCATTAATATAGAGATTACTACTATTAAATAAAAAGTGTAGAGGTCAGTAGATGAATACGTATTTTTATTTATAGTAAATATATAATTTTATGGATATTTTTAAGGGTCAAAATCTTCTAGAGTTCTCTGATCGGTTTAAAACAGATGAAGATTGTAAGGAATATTTAGCCTCAAGGAAGTCAGAGTGTGGTTACGTGTACAAGATGTAACCATACAGCTTAATGAAGTTCGTAAAAGACTTTGCAAGACAATGTAACATATGTCGCCATATATTAGAGAAAGAAAATAGAGAATTAAAGAAAGCTTTAAAAGACGCTCAGGAAGAACGCGATATATTAAAAAAGGCCGTTCGCATCTTCTGATTAAAAGGCAGTTAAAGTTTGAATTTATTAACCATAATAAATCCACTTATTCTGTTGAGAAGATGTGTAAATGTATGCAAGTAAGTACTAATGCTTATTATACATG
>CALKXS010000185.1 GCA_938003745.1 uncultured Algibacter sp. | reverse complement strand
AATAAAAGGAAAGTATCTTCAATTATACCTCAATGAATTTGTATATAAATTAAACCGAAGATACTTTGAAGATAAACTCTTTGATAGACTTGTAATAGCAAATATTACTGGATTATGAGTGAAAACGGATATTCAAATTATTTATAAAGAAGAAGCTCGAGAAATAAATCCCGAGCTTTTTTTATATTATAATGCAATATCTCTTTAACTGTACAAGTTAACGAGATACTGCCTTGTTGTTACCTACAATTATGGCTTTTTCATATCTAATTTTAATTAGTTTCATATCTCTAGAATTGTATAGTGAAAAAAACCACTATATTTCAAATTTGTGGTTTTAAAACCTCCTACTCCATTTCATCTAAAAACAACTCTACACCTGCATTATTTCTAGAAGTCTCAATCTCTGAACCATATAGATATATGTTTCCAAAAATTACAGTTATGAACTTGAAACAGACTTCCAGTAGATCCTTTGTATTTATAATTAAGTCCTAAATTACCAACAACTAAGTCCATATCTCTACCTTTATCCATATATCTTTAGAAAAAACTATGGTTACTCTCCTTCTCAATATGCTAAAAGAAAGCATGATTGAGTTAAATTTAAACTAATCTACAAATTGCATTAGACCAAAATCTGTCGGTTCATGTACATTTTTAGAAAAATCTGCAATAGGAAACAGTGTAGAGGTTGATCGTCTATCTCCTTCGGCATCATTTCTATCTTGTCTTAACCCTAATAATGTCCACTTATTACCTTTTTTAACAGGCACAAATTCTCCTAAAAATCCAAATACGGAAAGTGGTATTTCCATTTCCATAGTCCATCCTTTATCAATATCCGAATTATCATTTACAGTCCCGCTGTAAGTTATTTCTGCTTTAAAATCTGGATTAAAACTTTTTAAAGCAATATTAGTATTATTATAATAATTATTAAAATAAATAAAATCATTAGACGCCTTATTCAAATTTAACTCAAACCCAAAATGAGTATTTAACTGTTCTGGCACTGGAATAATAAAGATTTCTGCACAATCATCAAAAAAAGGTGCACCATCCCGCTTGGTTTCTCTAACAGTTAAATATTTGTCTTCAAAATCAAAAAAAACATAAAGATTTTTGTCATCCCATAGCATCCTAAATGAACTCTTCTGTTCATCATCTTTCTTTGTTTTGTTATATGTATAATTAAATGACCTAACTTCTGTTTTACTCCAAATGGTTTCATTCATTTTCCCATCTATAACAATAGATTCATTTGCTCTTGAAACTTTAAATATAGATCTTTCCTTAAACCCCTGTGCTTTGACTGAAAATACAGGTATTAAAACGACTAACATTAGAGATAATTTCTTCATATAATCAAATATACTAATTATTCAGCATTACATTTACTCATAAATTATTTTTATATATTTTTTTTAGAATATTCTAACTTTCTTATTTATCATTATTTCCTACAAATTTATTATCCAAATCTTTTAAATAATAAGCAGTAAATTTACTATTATTGTATAATTCCTCTTCAACTCAAAATAAATCGAGACTACCCCCTTTTCACTTAATTCTTTCCCTTTATTTATTAAGCTTAAAAGTACATTAGCTTTATTTAAACCTCCTAGTTCTTCAAAAGATATTTCTGACTTCCAATCTATTAAAAAAATATATTTATGATTTCTGATATTCTTTGTTTTTGGAGTTCTGTCCAAATTAAGACTCCATTTTTCTGAAAAAGAAAATAATAAATTGTCACTCTCAACAATACCTTGAAATTCATCTACTGAAACACTACAAAATGAAGTCAGTAATTTGTGAGGCCAATCAAAAGAGCTATGAATCGAAATTTCAGTTTATCCCGCACTTTACACTATACTATAACCTGAGAGTAAGCAATATAAATAGCCATTAAGTTTATCTCTTTTCTTGATAATATACCAAAACTTCCTTGTAGCATCACTAAAATTCTTCTTGCAGCCATTACAAACATAATGTTGAACATGACTCGAACCAATAACAAAAAAATCGCTAAACTGAGGGAATAATAAATTAATATTTTTACTAAGGTAATATCTATCTTAAAACTTAGCCAAAAACATGAATAAAATAGCTTAAAAAAATCTACTAAATTTACTAGGTAATCCAAAAGCCTCACAATGATTTTATGAGAATGATTAGATTAAAAAGAGCTGCTCAATTATTAGAATAAAATCAATTTACAATTTCAGAGACAAGGTATAAAGTTGATTTTAATGCCCTTAGTTATTTCAGCAAGTCCTTCAAAAAGAACTAGGGTTACTCTCTTACTTAATATTCTAAAAGAAAGCATAGTTGTAATTAAATTTAAACTAATCTACAAATTGCATTAAACCAAAATCTGTTGGTTGATGTACCCTTTTGGAAAAATCTGCAATAGGAAACAGTGTAGAGGTTGATCGTCTACGCCCTTCTGCATCATTTCGATCTTGTCTTAACCCTAAGAACGTCCACTTATTACCT
The DNA here is from genome assembly GCA_938003745.1 of uncultured Algibacter sp. Taxonomy (GTDB): domain Bacteria; phylum Bacteroidota; class Bacteroidia; order Flavobacteriales; family Flavobacteriaceae; genus Postechiella. Next base: position 15,957 of record CALKXS010000185.1, on the reverse strand, counting down.
TTTTTAACAGGCACAAATTCTCCTAAAAATCCAAATACGGAAAGTGGTATTTCCATTTCCATAGTCCATCCTTTATCAACATCCGAATTGTCATTTATAGTTCCATTGTAAGTTATCTCTGCTTTAAAATCTGGGTTAAAACTTTTTAAACCAATATTAGTATTATTATAATAATTATTAAAATAAATAAAATCATTAGACGCCTTATTCAAATTTAACTCAAACCCAAAATGCATATTTAACTGTTCTGGTACTGGAATAATAAAAATTTCTGCACAATCATCAGAAAAAGGTGCACCATCTCGTTTGGTTTCTCTAGCAGTTAAATATTTGTCTTCAAAATCAAAAAAAACATAAAGATTTTTATCATCCCATAGCATCCTAAATGAACTTTTCTGTTCATCATCTTTTTTTGTATTGTTATATATATAATTAAATGACCTAACTTCTGTTTTACTCCAAATAGCTTCATTCATTTTCCCATCTATAACAATAGATTCATTTGCTCTTGAAACTTTAAATATAGATCTTTCCTTAACCCCTTGTGCTTTGACTGAAAATACAGATATTAAAATGACTAATAGTAGATGTGATTTCTTCATATAATCAAATGTACTAATAATTCAGCATTACATTTGTCCATAAATTATTTTTATATAATTTTTTCGAATATTCTAACTTTTTTCACCTCGTCATTATTTCCTAAAGCTTTATTAATCAAACCTTTTAAATAACAAGCATGAGCAGGAAATTTACTATTATTACGTGATCCCTCCTCAACTTCAATTAAATCGCCACTATCACCCTTTTCGCTTAACTCTTCCTCTTTATTTAAATCTACTAGTTCTTCAAAAGATTTTACTTGATAATACATATAGATAGAATATTTTATAGTTCCTTTTGTACTTTTTAAATAATGTAATTTCACCTTTCTAGATTAAGATAATTTACCATAAGCTTACCTCGCATAACAATAAATAACAGCATTTTTCTCATCGTATGGAGATATGTCTATCTCCATTTTTTTTTAATACTCTAACGCCTTTTATAATTGAATAATAGACCCCAACCTTTCCTAAATTAATCAAACCTATATCCTTTAAAACAAGTCAATTATATCTACACAACACCAATTATCGTCCACCTTCTCAGGTTCTAAAGTGATGTATTTAAAGTAAATTTAAAGCTTGATGGTATTGTTAAGCGAATCATATACTATTAATTTATTCTAGGATTCTTGTTGCTTTTTCTGTTTCACCAAGTTTTAACCCGTCCTGAATAAAGGCTATATAATTTCGAACATTATGTAAAAAAAGAACAAAGTAATTAGACGTTACAGTAAACCTTTTAAATTAAAAACCTTAGTAGAACTTACAACCAGAAAACGCACAAAGAGTGAACCATGTAAACTCTATTCTATTGCACCTACAACGGTAAATGTGTGGATTAAAAAGTATAATCCTAAAGACTTAACGAACACAAGAAGTAAAAGTGAAAACAAAATACGAAATATCAAGAATTAAAGCGCTTCAAAAAGAAATCGAACAGCTTAAAAAGTTACTATCTAAAAAGGGGCTTGATGCTTTCGTGGAAAAATCATATCTTGAAGTAGCAACATAAGACCCTGTCTACAAGACTATTGCTGAGCTAAAAAAAGTTAAGTATAAAGCCAAAGAGAAATCTAAAGGATTTGCATCTTACAACTATAACTCATTCCTTTAGGCTTTAACGTGATGCTTATTACAAGCATAAAACTAGAACAACAGATTATAAACATCGTTAGAAAAAGACACAAATCCCTTCCTAAAAAAGACGTGCGTAAAGTTATTAAACCTATCGATATAGAACCCAAACAAATCTAAAAGTGGCTAGAGACACCTTATTTACAATACTTAGAAAACATAATATGCTAACTTTAAGAAGAAAAAGCAACGCTAGAAAAACTAATTCTTATCATCGCTTTTATAAATACAAAAACAATATTAAATATTTATAAATCACAAGACCAAATCAAGTTTGGGTTAATGATATAACTTACATTAGAACCGTAAAAGGCTTTTGTTACCTCGCTTTTATAACTGATATATATTCAATAAAAACAGTAAGTTATGATCTAATAAGTAATAGCCTAGAATTAAAAAAATGTGTAAGAACTACTTATCAAGCTAAAAACATTAAAGAACTCATTAATCATTAGGATAGAGGAATTCACTATTGCAGTAATGTATATAATCAAATATTAAAAAGAAATAAAGATAAATATTAGTATGACTGAAGAAAATCATTGTTGCGAAAACGCAATGGTTAAACGTGTAAATGGAATTTTAAAAGATGAATTTTTTCTAGTCCAAACCTTTACTAATGTGGCGCATGCAAAAAAAAACTACAAAAAATATAATTAATACATACAACGAAATAAGATTACACTTATCTTTAGATTATAAAACACCTAATATGGAATATAAATTACCAGCCCAAATTCAATTTTAACCTGTGGCCATGTTTCAGGACAAGACATTTCCAAATATGGTTTGGAATGTTTCAAAAGAGGCTACTTCAAAAATTGCATTTGATCAAAACGTTAATATTATAGAACATCTTGAAAACGAATAAAACATACTCGTAAATTAGATGTATTTAACCGTTTGTTGGCAGTACATGACTATCGTTTTTGCAGAAAACATAAAGATGATGTAAATTTTATTTCTACTCAAGATTGGAAACGACAGTTTTTAGTATTGAACATAGAGGCAATGAATAACCTATTTATAGTATTTATCATATAAAATATTCGAATACAGAAAATGTGTATTATAAAGAAACTAATTATGTTTATTTACAGGAATATACACTACATATTATTAGCGAGGAACTTCATGGAATGCTATTATTCACAATCTTTTTGAAGAATCAGATGATTTTATAAAATCGCATTTTGATTACTTCAATAATATAGGGAATTATTTAATAAAGTGAATTTTTCAACATTTTGAACCCGTTACAAAATATAATGTTAAATATTATAACTTAACAAATTAGATTGATGAGCTGTTATGTACATATTCTTAAAAAAGTAAAGTTAAAATATAAAAATAAGTATGGTTTTGGGGATTAGCGCCCTTGGAGAAATGAAGCTGATGCTATTCTTATTATTAGGAATTTGAAACCGAAAGTTAATTAGTAACAAAAATAAAGCTCAATACGTTGGGTGGAAAAATAGTACTACCTTTGATGATTAATTATTAGAGGTGATTATTGATATTATAAATTGTCATCTCAAATGCCCAAAAAGGGCTTACCAAACAATATATTATGTCATTTAAATCATTAGGCTTGTCTGAGGCCTTGCTAAAAGCAATTAGCAAAAAAGGTTATACTAAGCCTTCTCCTATTCAAAAAAAAGCAATTCCACCAGTTTTAGAGGGTTATGATGTATTAGCATCTGCTCAAACAGGAACAGGGAAAACAGCAGGTTTTACTTTGCCATTATTGCATATTTTATCTGAAAACCCAAAAGAAAAATTTAGACCAATTCGTGCATTAATTTTAACACCAACTCGAGAATTAGCAGCACAGGTTTATGCCAATGTTAGAGAATATAGTGAGTTTTTAAATTTGAGAAGTGCCGTTATTTTTGGAGGTGTTAATCAAAAACCTCAAGTTGCAACAATTCGTCAAGGTATTGATGTTTTAGTTGCTACACCTGGTCGTTTATTAGATTTACAAAATCAAGGCTTGTTATCTCTTAAGCGCGTAGAAATGTTTGTTTTAGATGAAGCAGATAGAATGCTTGATATGGGATTTTTGAGAGATATTGAAAGGGTTATTAAGTTAATGCCAGAGAAGCGTCAAAACTTAATGTTTTCGGCAACTTTTTCAAAGGATATTAAAAAGTTAGCTCACGGAATTTTAACTAATCCAGTACAAGTAGAAGCAACACCAGAGAATACTACGGTTGAGGCTATAACTCAAAAGGTATATCGTGTAGCAAAAGGAAAAAAATCAGGATTAATTATTAAGTTAATTTCTGAAGGTAATTGGAAGCAAGTACTTGTCTTTACAAGAACAAAACATGGTGCTAATAATCTTTGTAAAAAAATGATTGGAGCAGGAATAACTGCCGCGGCTATTCATGGAAATAAAAGTCAAGGAGCTAGAACAAAGGCTTTGTCTGGGTTTAAGAATGGAGGTATTAATGTTTTAGTGGCTACAGATATTGCAGCTCGTGGATTAGATATTCCATTACTTCCTCATGTTGTAAATTTTGAATTGCCTAATATTTCTGAAGATTACGTACACAGGATTGGTAGAACAGGACGAGCAGGAGCAAAAGGTGAAGCTTTATCTTTGGTAAGTGCAGATGAGACGACGTATTTACGAGATATCCAAAAGTTGATAGATATGAAAATACCAGTTGAGGTTATTGAAGGTTTTGAACCTGATCCTAATGCATCAACAGCTCCAATAAAACCTGGACAAAATCGTCAAAGACGAAATAATAACCAAGGAGGAGAAAGAAGGTCTAAAAAAACAAATACTAACACCAATTCTAGTAGAAGCTCTAACCGTAATAATAAATCAAGGCGACCAAAAAGAAATAATGAAAGAAGAAATTAGTCATTATGCAAAAAGTTCTAAAAGATAAAATTATTGAAGTCTGCAATAAAAAAATTGAAACTAAAGGAGAAAACGTAGGACTCTCATTTTATGCGTTTTTTGCAAATAAAAATGATACCCCTGAATTACTTATGGAAGCTGCTACTTGGTGGATTAAAACCCATAAATTAGATCATTTTGAGAAAGCTGTTAAAATAAAAAAAATGGTAAATGGAATCACAACCAAATAATCCGTTACATGGTGTAAAGTTAGAACAAATTATTAATGATTTGGTAGCGCATTATGGATGGGAGTATATGGGCTATACTATTAAAATAAAATGTTTTACAGATAATCCATCAGTAAAATCTAGTTTGAAATTTTTGAGACGAACGCCATGGGCAAGAACCAAAGTTGAAAACATGTATTTAAAGATACTTAAAAATAAAAAGTAATAAATAAAGAGGCTCAACTTTAAAGTTGGGCCTCTTTATTATTTGCTGTAAGAGAAAACTATTTTTGTTTTTTATTTCCTTTATTTATTGCTATTTTCTTGAATTCTTCTAAAGTTATTGAGCCATTTGCATCGATATCTATTCTAGCAAAAACTTTTTCTAACTTTTCAGGATGAAGACCTTTTTTGTTCTTTTTTCCTTTAAACTCTTCTAGAGAGATAGCCCCATCTTCATTAATATCTAAATTCTTAAACATTTTTTCTGGGGTTGGTTTCTTTTTTTCTTGAGCATCTGCAAATGAAAACACGAATAAAGCTAAAGCTAATGTTCCTATTTTTAATGTTGTTAATTTCATGTTGTTTTCTTATTTTAAATTGTTAATGTAGTAGTGAGACTCTTTGTTCTTAAAAAGGTTTAATTAAGATAATTTTTTTAAGCCTTCATAAATAGTAATACTAACAGCATTCGCTAGATTAAGGCTTCTTGTATACTCACTGTATAATGGGATTTTATAGAGATGAGAAGCATGTTTTTCTGTAATAGATTTTGATAGTCCAGTAGATTCTTTTCCGAAGATTAAAAACATGTTGTCTTCAAATGGAATGTCCCAATATTTTTTAGTTCCGTGACTAGACATAAAAGCCATTTTCTTATCTTTATTTCTTTTAAAGAACTCTTCAACATTTTCGTAATAGGTAATATCAATATGTTTCCAATAATCTAATCCTGCTCGTTTTAGTTTGCTATCATCAATTTTAAAACCAAATGGTTTAACAAGGTGTAAATGAGAGCCGGAGCCTAATGCTAACCTGCCTATATTTCCCGTATTATTCGGTATTTCTGGTTCTATAAGGACAATGTTTAATGGCATTTTTAATTTTGAATTAAAAGCACCTATTCTTTTAATTATAATAGGCTTTAATATGTATATTTTTGATGAAATTAAGCTTCTATTTGAGGCTTTCCTATTTCATTTATTTCTTCTGAGTTTTCAGCTTTAGGATCTAGTCTATGTTAGTTTGTTTGGTTCTTTATCTCCTTCTGTTACAGCAAATATAAAACTATATATTGATATTAAGAGGTATAATCCGCTTTTTCCAACAGCTAAAGATGGAATTAGAGTAGCATATATATAGCAGAGTTTTCAATAGCATACGCAAGACCTCCTAGAATAATTGCTCTTCCTTTAAAATTTGCGTAATTGTCTCGTACTACTTTTAAATAGCATTTCATAAAATTTGGGGTTTGGTTAATTATTTATTGAAAATCAAATATATTTAATTTAAAATAGATTTCACAAAACTACCAATAGTTTTTATGCCATCAGCATTGGTTACATATTTAACAAAAGCACTTCCAATAATGGCTCCTTTAGCATGTTGTGTGGCTTGAGAGAATGTTTCATTGTTGCTAATTCCAAACCCTATAATTTGCGGGTTTTTTAGCTTCATGCTTCCTATACGTTCAAAATAATTGGTTTGTTCTTCTCCAAAACCTGATTGAGTACCTGTTGTACTCGCGCTACTTACCATATAAATAAATCCGTTTGAGATTGAATCTATGTAACGAATACGTTCATCACTAGTTTGTGGTGTAATTAAGAAGACGTTTATTAGTCCGTATTTTTCAAAAACAGCTTGATATTCTTCATGATATACATCTACTGGTAAATCTGGAATGATTAAGCCATCAATACCAATGTCCTGACATTTTTTGCAAAAAGTTTCTACACCATATTGAAACATAGGATTGAAATAGCCCATGATGATTAAGGGGATGTTTACCGTTTTTCGTATGTCTTTTAATTGATTAAAAAGAACTTCGGTAGTCATGCCATTTTTTAAGGCTTGTGTCGAGCTTGCTTGAATGGTTGGGCCATCTGCTAAAGGATCGCTAAAAGGTAATCCGATTTCTATCATGTCTACTCCATTTTTTTCTAGGCCTTTAATAATGGTAACGGTGTCATCAATATTTGGGTAACCCGCCGTAAAGTATATAGAAAGTAACTTTTTATCTTCTCTTAATTTCGTTTGAATTCTATTCATAACTAATATTGTTTTTTAATTTTTCAATTTGGGCGTTCCCATAAGGCGCGGGCTTTCACTACTCGCTCTCTGCGAGGAGCTCAAACATACCGTTCAATCCCTAACGCGGAAAAACCTTCTAATTATATTTCAAAATACTCAATATAATTATTCAAATCTTTATCACCACGACCAGATAAACTTACCACGACAACATCCTCAGGTTTAAAGGTTCGTTGTTCGAAAATAGCAAGAGCATGCGAACTTTCTATAGCTGGTATAATACCTTCTAGTTTGCATAAATCTAAACCAGCATTCATGGCATCATTATCTGTTACCGCCATAAATTCAGCACGACCAGTTTTACATAAATGTGCATGCATTGGGCCAACTCCTGGATAATCTAAACCTGCAGATATTGAATAAGGCTCAGTGATCTGTCCGTCGTTAGTTTGCATTAACAAGGTTTTGCAACCATGAATAATACCTTCTTTACCTAGAACAGAAGTTGCGGCGCTTTCTCCAGAACCTACTCCTAAACCAGCGGCTTCTACAGCTATTATATTTACATCTTTTTCGTGTAAATAATGATAGTATGTCCCAGCAGCATTACTTCCACCACCTATGCAGGCAACAACGTAATCTGGATTTTCACGACCTTCTTGTTCTTTTAATTGCCATTTAATTTCTTCGGAAATAACCGCTTGAAATTTGGTTACCATATCAGGGTAAGGATGAGGACCAATGGCAGAACCAATAATATAATGCGTGTCTACGGGATTGTTAATCCAATCTCTAATAGCTTCGTTAGTAGCGTCTTTTAATGTGCGACTTCCTGAAAGTGCTGGTACTACTTTGGCACCTAGCATTTTCATTCTGGCAACGTTAGGTGCTTGTCTAGCAATATCAATTTCACCCATGTAAACAATACATTCAAGTCCCATTAAGGCACAAACAGTAGCTGTTGCAACACCATGTTGTCCTGCACCTGTTTCGGCTATAATACGGTGTTTTCCTAAACGTTTTGCCATAAGAATTTGCCCTATAGTATTGTTTATTTTATGTGCGCCTGTATGGTTTAAATCTTCACGTTTTAAATAAACTTTGGTATTGTATTTTTCTGAAAGACGTTTTGCAAAATATAGAGGGGATGGACGACCAACATAATCTTTTAAGAGTTTATCAAATTCTTTCTTAAAATCTGGTTCTGCCATTATTTTAAGATAGTTTTGACGTAACTCTTCTACATTTGGATATAGCATTTCTGGTATGAAAGCACCTCCAAATTCGCCATAATAACCTTTTTCGTCTACGTTGTAATTCATGATATTATTACTCAGTTTATTTTTAAATTCTTTTAAAATTGAAATATTTTTTAATCCAGGTTCTATTTCAAATTTACTATTTACATCTAAAGCATAGCAATATTTTGATGCTTTGCTTTGTTGAAATTTTTTAATATCTTCTATTCGTTCTAACCCAATGCCTCCGCTTAAAAAGAAAGATTTGGTTGATGGGTAATTGTTTAAAACACTCCAGTTAAAAGTATAACCATTTCCTCCTGGTAGTTTTCCTTTGGTGTCGAACAAAAAGTAATCACATACGTTTTCATACGGTTTTAAAACCTCAAAATTGAATTCGTCTTTTATAGAGAATACTTTAATGATTTCAATGTTTTGAGATTCTAGTTTTTTGCAATATTCGGGAGATTCCTCACCGTGTAATTGAACGGCTTGTAAATTGAATGTGTTTATTTTTTGAATAACGTTATCTAAATCTTCATTAACAAAAACACCAGTTTTTTTTATTGAATTTGATATTTGCGGTATGGATGTATCGAAATTTCTAGCTGATTTATCGTAGAATATAAAACCCAAGTAGTCTGGTTGCAACGTTGCTACCTGAGTCATGTTTTCTTGATATTTCATTCCACAAATCTTCAGTTTCATGATATTTAATTTATGTGATGCCTATATGAATTCGGCATAATGTTAGTTGTTTAAATTATTTATAAATGTTGTTGCGCTTGCTCCAGGATTATCGGTTCTCATAAAGTTTTCACCAATTAAAAAACCTTGATAACCGTAAGGTTGTAGTTCTTTGATAGCTTCGATATTACTAATGCCACTTTCAGATACTTTTACAAAATCGTTAGGTATAAACTGGCTTAACTGTTTACTTGTTTCTAAGCTAACATCAAATGTTTTTAAGTTTCTGTTGTTTACTCCAAGCATGTCTAAACTAGGCATGATCGATTTGTGTAATTCTTCTTCGTTATGAACTTCTAAAAGCACATCTAAATTTAAGCTTTTTGCAAATTCAGAATATTTTTTAATCTCTTCTTTTGAAAGAATGGCCGCAATTAATAAAATAACATCTGCTCCGTAAGCTTTGGCTTCTAAAAGTTGATACTCATCTATTATAAATTCTTTTCTTAACAATGGTAAATTACAGCTAGATCGTGCTATTAGTAAATCGTCTAAAGAGCCACCGAAATATTTTCCATCTGTTAGAACAGACATACCGCAAACACCTGCATTTTCATATCCGCTAGCTACATCTTGTACATTTAAGGTGTGGTTAATGACAGATTTTGAAGGGGAGCGCCTTTTGTGCTCAGCAATGATACCTGTATTACTGTTTCGTAAATTATTAGCTAAAGAAATAGTTTCTCTATTAAACAAAACGGATTCTTCTAATTGAGATACTGGAATTAAGCTTTTACGAAGGGCAACTTCTTTTCTTTTATCTATTGTTATTTTGTCTAATATGTTCATTATTTACTTAGCTCTATTAGTTTTTCTAAAGTTGCTTTAGCTTTTCCAGATTGTAAAGATTCTTTGGCTAATTCAAAACCTGTTTTATGATCTATTTGTTTTGTTGTAGCAATGGCTAAACCTGCATTGGCACAAACAACATTGTTTTGTTGCTCGGTTCCTTTTCCGTTAATAATATCTACAAATATGTTTGCGGCATCTTTAATAGTATCTCCACCAAAAATAGATTCTTGAGAAACCTTTTCAATACCTAAATCTTCAGGTGAGAAAAGTGCTTCCGTGCGGTTTGAAACAATTTTTGCTTTACCTGTTAATGATATTTCGTCATAACCATCTAAGGCATAAACAATATTGTAATTGTTTTCTGTGTTTTGATATAAAAAACTGTATTTACGTAAAATTTCTAAATTAAAAACACCTAGTAATTGGTTTTTAGGAAATGAAGGATTAACCAAAGGTCCTAACATGTTGAAAAATGTTTTAACACCTAATTCTTTACGGATAGGAGCAACGTTTTTCATAGCAGGATGAAATAGAGGAGCGTGTAATATGCATATTCCAGCTTGGTCTAAACTGCGTTTTAAAAAATCTTGATTATTAGAGAATTTTACGCCTAAATATTCCATTACATTTGATGAACCCGATGTTGATGATACACCATAATTACCATGTTTAGATACATTAACTCCCGCACCAGCAGTTATAAAAGATGATAGGGTAGAGATATTAAAAGTGTTTTTTCCATCACCACCAGTACCTACAATGTCTATGGCATTAAAATCTTTTAAATCTATAGGGATACATAATTGAAGAAGCGCGTCTCTAAAGCCTTTTAACTCGTTTATAGTTATGCTACGCATCATAAAAACGGTAAGGAAAGAAGCAATCTGGCTTTGGTTATACATCCCGTTAGAGATGTTTACCAAGGTTTGTTTTGCTTCTTCACTAGAAAGGTGCTCGTGATTTATAAGTCTGTTTAATAAAGTTTTCATTTTACTTTTCTTTTAGCTGTTCATTTTTTCTTTGATGAAAAAACGAACCAAAAAAATCATATTAAAATTAGGGAATTCCTGCGGATCATTCGCTTTCATAATTGCGTGCTTGAAGCTTTGCTTTGCATCTTTATTCCTTAATTTTAATGGTTTGGACTGTGACCAAATTTAGGTCTTGGTTTTTGTCCTATTTCTTTTTTAATTTCAACTTGTTATTTTCTGCTAACTGTTCACCCAATTCTTTAAAATTTGCTTTCCATCTGGTGTTAATACTGATTCTGGATGGTATTGTACACCTCTTACATCATAAACTTTATGTCTCAATGACATAACTTGTCCGTTAGCATCAAAAGAAGTGGCTTCTAAACTATCTGGTAAGCTTGAGTTAACAACCCATGAATGGTAGCGTCCAACTTCAATTTCATCATCTAAATCTTTAAAAAGTACTTCGTCATCAACACAAATAGTAACTGGCGTTGCAACACCGTGATAAACATCTTCTAGGTTCTCTAAAGTACCGCCAAAAACTTCTCCAATAGCTTGTTGGCCTAAGCAGACGCCTAAAATACTTTTTGTTGATGCATATTTTTTAATAATTGGTTTTAATAAACCAGCTTCATCTGGGATTCCAGGACCTGGAGATAGTACTATTTTATTGAATGGCTCTACATCTTCTAAAACAAGTTTGTCGTTTCTTACTACGGTTACATCACAATTTAAATCTTCTAAGTAATGTACTAGATTGTATGTGAAACTGTCGTAATTGTCTATAACTAATACTTTCATACTTTTTGTTTTTTAGTTGTTCATTTTGTCTTGATATAAAACCCTTTGACTGTACCCAGGGTTAACCAAGCAAAAAAATCATATTAAAATTAGGAAATTCCTGTGGATCATTCGTTTTGGTATTACGTGTTAGAAGCTTCGCTTCTTCATTCCTCCACTCATTATTTCTTAATCTTGATGTTTCCGATTGCATCGGAAGTTGGGACTTTTATTTTTACTGATTTGTTGTTTAGTCCCATTTTATATTTTTTAACTATTAACTAGCTCGCGTTAGGGGTTGAGCGATTGTTGAAGCTCCCGACCTTAGGAGGAGCGACTCGTGAAAGCCCGACCCTTGTGGTAACGCTCTTGTTTTAAATGTCTTCGGCTAGCTTTATTGCTTTTGTTAATGCGCCTAATTTATTATAAACTTCTTGTAATTCACTTTCTGAATTGGATTTTGATACTAATCCTGCTCCAGCTTGCCAGTTTAATTTATAGTCTTTACTTAAAAATGTACGTATCATAATGGCGTGATTGAAATTGCCATTAAAGTCCATGAAGCCAATAGCTCCACCATAGAAGGCCCGACTTGTTTTTTCGTATTGTTCTATAAGTTGCATGGCTCTATGTTTTGGTGCACCGCTTAATGTTCCTGCTGGAAAAGTATCGGCCACTATTTGCATTGTTGAGGTATCTTTGTGTTTTTGCCCTGTAACTTTACTTACTAAGTGAATAACATGCGAGAAAAATTGAACTTCGCGATAGGTTTCAACTTTAACTTGACTGCCGTGTCTACTTAAGTCATTACGAGCTAAGTCTACAAGCATAACGTGTTCTGCGTTTTCTTTGTCGTCTTGTTTTAATTCTTCGGCTAAAATGTCATCTTTATCATCATCACCAGTACGTTTAAAGGTTCCGGCAATAGGGTGGATTTCTGCTAAACCTTCTTGTACTATTAATTGCGCTTCTGGTGAGCTTCCAAATATTTTAAAACTTCCGTAATCAAAATAGAATAGGTAAGGGGACGGATTAATGCTTCGTAAAGCGCGATATATATTGAAATCATCTCCTTTATATTCTTGTGAGAAACGTTTTGAAAGTACAAGTTGAAAAACGTCACCGCGTTGGCAATGTTTTTTTGCTAATTCTACATGTTCTTTAAATTCTTTGTCTTCTAAGTTTGATGTGATTTCGCCATTAGTTTCAAAACCATAAGTTGCAAAGGATTGTACGTTTATTAAACTATCTACTTCGTCTATATTATTTTCACTGTCGTGACAATGTGCAAAAATATAAGCTTCGTTTTTAAAGTGATTTATGGCTATAATGTTTTTGTATACTGCGTAGTATACATCTGGTATAACTATAGAATCGTCTTTTTTTGTTATTTGAACATCTTCAAAATATTTTACAGCATCGTAGGTGGTGTAACCAAAGATACCGTTGTTTATAAATTTGAAATCTGTATTAGAATTTGTTTCAAAACGCTTGGTAAATTGGTGTATTTCTTCTGCGACATTTACAGTATTATTAATGTTCTTTGAGGTAGAGCTTCCGTCAGGGAAAGTTTGCGAAATTATTTCGTTCTCTACTTTTATAGTTGCTATGGGGTTGAAGCATATATATGAGAAGTTTTTATGACTTCTATGGTAATCACCACTTTCTAATAAAATACTGTTTGGATATTTGTCACGTATTTTATAATACACGCCAACTGGCGTAATGGTATCTGCCAGAATTCTTTTGTAGTGGGTGTGTAAATTAAATGTTTTCATATATGGTAATGTGTCATTTCCGTTTTCACGAAAGTATTTTAATTAAAAAAAGGCTTGTCGTGAATGACAAGCCTTTTTAATATTTTAGTTTTAAATATATTTATAGGGTTACTTCACAAATCTAATTTCGAAAGCACCACCACCAAATATTATTTAAAATTACGTTCATTATTTCTTTAAATTCTATGGCAAATATAGAAATCATAATATAATTATACAAAAAAATGTTTGATTTTTACCAAAAAGACTACCATATAAAAACATATGGTAGTCTTTTCGATTGTCGAGTAATGAGAGTTCATGGTTTATAGTAAACATTATACCTAACAATCTATATTATAAAACCTCATCTTTTGTTTATCCACTTATAAATATTAGTAAAATAACAATTCGAATTTGAGGTTTTTGCATAAGTATATATTAAAAAGCATGAAAAATAGGACGTAATGTTTAAATTTGAATTTATGAGTGAAAAAATAATATTTGTAGTATGCGTATTTACTACTTTGTTGAGTTCTTGCAAAGAAAGGCAGGAAAAAAATAATGTAATTCAAACGGGGATTGAAAAATTAGGTATTGAAAAAGAAAAAAATAGATTAGAATTTTATGTTGTTGATTTTAAGGGTTTTGAAACGTATTTAAAAAAGCAAGACGATAAGGTATATGTTATTAATTTTTGGGCTACTTGGTGTGCTCCTTGTGTTAAAGAGTTGCCATTTTTTGAAAAAATAAAAAAAGAGTATTCAGACAAAAACATAGAAGTTATTTTGGTAAGCATCGATTTCCCTCATGTTTATAAAAGTAAATTACAACCTTTTATAGAGAAATATAATTTAAAGTCTAAAGTTGTAGTTTTAGATGATGTGGATGGTAATGCATGGATATCTAAAGTTAATAAAGATTGGTCTGGATCTATACCGGCAACAATAATTTATAAGAATAAAAATTCTAAGTTTTTTGAGAAATCATTTACTTATGAAGAATTAGAAAAGGAAGTCAAACAGTTTTTTAATTAAGAATAATATTATTAAAAGCAAATTATAATTCAAAAAAAATAAATGCTTGTTTTAAGACTTGAAGTCTAAAGTGTAACACTTTAGACTTTTTTTCGTCTAAATTTTAGCGAGATGTATTAATTTTGCACAAATTAAATTATTATAAAATGGAAGATTTAACTCAAGAAGAATGGGCAGCACAATTAGCTAAAGATGGAAATGCTGTTGTAATAGATGTAAGAACGGATGCAGAAATTGCTGACGGAATTATTCCTAACGCCATCCATATTGATATATATAAAGGTCAAGAGTTTGTTAATGAGTTGGAAGAGCTTAATAAAAATAAGAATTACTATGTATACTGTCGTTCAGGAAATAGAAGTGGACAAGCTTGTAATATTATGAAACAATTAGGTTTTGAAAACACATACAATTTAGAAGGGGGTATGTTAGATTGGTCTGGTGATGTCGTTGATAATGATTAGTTTTATACAAATGAAGACGCATATATCATTTGTATTTAGTATTGTTTGTTGTTTCGTTTTTATTAGCTGTAATCAAGGTAATGAAAGTGTTTTGACTGTTATTTCTCCAGAGGAGATGCGAAATTTATTGAAATTAGATGATGTTCAGTTGATAGATATAAGAACCTCAGATGAATATAATAAAGGATTCATTTCAAGAGCGCAAAATATAGATTATTTTTCACCAACTTTTGCTAATGATATTTTAAGTCTAGATAAAAATAAACCGGTGCTTGTTTATTGTAAATCTGGAGGACGTAGTGGCAAGTGTACCAAAAAGCTAGTTGACGCTGGGTTTATTAAAATATATGATTTAGAAGGCGGTATATCTAAATGGAAACATCATGGATTAGAAGTTAAAACAAAGCTATAATTTTTTGTTTTCTCAATGCATTATTTACATATCACGCTCTTTTTAAGCGCTTTAACTTTTATATTCTTTATTGATTGAACTAATTTTATAAATTTGGTTAAGCCTTTTTTATTAAAGAGTCTCTTCAATTAATAAAATTATGGATAACATTTATGTTATTTTAGGAATAATAGGTTTGCTATTTCTATACATATATCGTTATGCATATGGTTTTGTGGCTTATGAAGACATGAAAGCTAAAAAAGAAAAGGAACGACGTCAAGTTAAATTGGCCAATCAAAAAGTTAGAGACATAAAGCTTGCTAAATTACAAAAGCGAAGTGAAGAAATGAGACAAGAGTTAATTGAGTTGGAAAACAAAAAGCTTATTAGAGGTGATCAAACAAAAGTAGATCACATGAAGCAGGATAACTATACATTTGAAAGCCCTAGGATTTAGATTCTAGGGCTTTTTTGTAATTTGTTTTTTGTGATTTCAATGTCGTTTAATACTTATCTATAAAAGAATTTAGCTAAAGATAATTAATTAGCTGTACTCAATAACTTAACGCAACAAATCTAAAATTAAATAGATTTGTAATATGAGTAAAAAACATAGACGGATTTCTCTTGGTAAAAGAATCAAAATTGAGACACTTTTAAACGAAGATAAATCCAAAACTTACATCGCTAAAAAA
>CALKXS010000184.1 GCA_938003745.1 uncultured Algibacter sp. | reverse complement strand
TATCTCGCTCTGCCTTAAAGTGATTACGACAGGACTCCTCACTATCAAAATGGGCTGTAAAACTGAAAATATTCATCCTTATTTTTTTATCTAAAATAAGCCTTTTTTATAATTATGCCTAATTACGGATATTCAAAAATATTTTTACCTTCAATTTTAAACAAGTAATATTCGTATTTAGCTAAAGCAAAATATTGTTTCGGTTCAATATTTAAATTCAGTTCAGAGTATTTAGAATTATTTACTTCTAGGATTGATTTTAATCTATCTTTAAAATTTAGTACAAATCCAAAATCATCAAAACCTCCCTGCATTTGAAATGATGTGTTTTGTGTAGATTTTAATAAATCTTTTTTTAATTCAGATTTTAATTCGTCTGTTAGTTCAGAAAACAACGAAACATCTAAACTATTCTTGTTAGTATAAAAATTGTCAATGTTATTCTTTGTTTCTTGAATATTATTTTTTGCGTTATTGTGTAAGCTATTAAGGTATTGTTGGTAGTAGGTAGTGTAACTACCTGAATTATAATTTATTAAATCAATATAATCTTTAAAATGGGATTTTATTTCATCTATTGTAAAGTCTAATTGAAAATTTTCTCTCCAAGGAAAACCATCTTCATTAACCTCGGTAGGATACCCAAAATCAAATTCATTTCTAATATAATCTTGTAAAAACTCTATTTCTTTGTTGCTGATTAAATCATTTAAGGATTTTATTTTTGATAAAAGAGGTTTGTTAATATTAGAATCCCAAAGAAAATATTCAACATCTACAAGATTATTAATCACTGATAGGTAATTGTTATAATTAGCTTCCTCTTTTGTGTTTTTATCGAAAAATTGTAGTTCATCATTTCTAAACTCATCGCCTAATAATAAAAGATATATCGTAAAGTCTGTTAAAAGGTCTTTTGTATTCAAAATTTATGTGTTTCTGTGAGTGTGTACCCTTAAACCCTAAAAATAGGCAATATTTATAGTAACAAAAAAGTGTTTTTTAAGTAATTTATTAGATCCTACGCATGTATATAACCTTTTTGTAGAGCAGCACTTATATTATGTATTCTTATTTTAAGCCTTAAAAAGGCATTTTATAGTTCGATATGCCTAAAACGAGTGTTTTAGTTAAATACCTACGATAATAAGATTTGTAACTTCTACTTTTTAATATAAAGAGTTTGTTATACAGAAAGTCATAAACCTATTGTGAAATAAGGTAAAATGCGGGAAAAGAAAAGATGATTTCAAAATATGTCGCTTGCATTTTTTTGTAGGTTTTGTAAAAAATTAAAAATGCGATTGTATTTCTATGGACTTACCCGTGTATTGAAGTATGCTTTGATTATTTTTTTACCTACGCCACCTCTTTTATTTAAACAAACCCAAATTTGAAAAGTAAATCAAAAGTTTTTTTAAATTAGTTTTGTCATTTTAACAAGATAAGTTCAGTAACTATATAAGATTCACTACAATATTTTGTATATTTATATTGGTAAAAAGAATAATTTATACTACAAAACAATTATTAGCACAATATCAAGCACTCAATAAAACCAAAAAACTCGTAATTTTCTATATAATAGATTGTTACGAGTTATGGTGGTGGTGCCTCCAGGAATCGAACCAGGGACACAAGGATTTTCAGTCCTTTGCTCTACCAACTGAGCTAAGGCACCTCGATTATCGGATGCAAATATATATCTTTTTTGTTATTAGCCAAAAGAAAAACATAAAAAATGTAATTTTTTTATGTTTTTCTTTTTTGTAAGTCCCTAAGGTGTTAATAGTGAGTAATATGATGAGAATAAGATTTGTAGTAAATTCTTGTTTTGTAAATTTGAATTTTAATAAGAAATATGAATTTAATATTAGATGTAGGGAATACCTTAGTGAAGTTAGCTGTTTATAAGAGCAATTCATTAATAATCAAAGAAACGGTCACTATGACTATTTTTTTTAAGGTTTTAAAAAAACTTAAAAATAGATATCCGTTAATAAAACGAGTTATTATATCTTCAGTAGGAAAGTTAATGAAAGAAGACGTTTATTATATTAATAAAAATTTCAATTTGGTTATTTTAAATTCTGAGACCATAGTGCCTTTTAAGAACTTATATCAAACACCAGAAACATTAGGAGTAGATAGGATAGCTTTGGTTTGTGCATCGATTCAACAATTTCCGAATGGTAATGCTTTAATTATAGATGCTGGCACTTGTATTACTTATGATTTTGTAAATAAGGAAAATGAGTATTTAGGAGGAGCCATTTCTCCAGGAATAGGAGTTCGATATAAATCATTAAATAATTTAACAGCGAATTTACCGTTATTAGAAATAGAAGAACCAAATAATATTATTGGTTCTTCTACAAATAGTTCAATTCATTCAGGAGTGATTAACGGTGTTTTAAAAGAAATTGATGGCGTAATTGAAGAATATGCCCTTAGATATTCAGATTTAACAGTTATTTTAACAGGAGGAAATACTAATTTCTTGTCTAAACAATTAAAAAGTAGCATATTTGTGAACTCTAATTTTCTTTTAGAAGGCTTGAACTTTATTTTACAATTTAATTAAAACGAATGATAAAAAAACTTGTATTAGTTTTTGTTGCAATTTTTACTCTTCAAAGCTACGCCCAAGAAGGGACAGCATCACCTTATTCTTTTTATGGTATTGGAAGTCTAAAATTTAAAGGAACTGCAGAAAATGTAAGTATGGGTGGGTTAAGTATCTATACAGATAGTATTCATGTTAATTTACGCAACCCCGCATCTTACGCTGGTGATAACTTGTTGTTTTACAATAACGAATCTAGACCTGTAAAGTTTGTTGTTGGTGGAAGTCATTCTAGTATTAATTTGAAAAGTGATTTAAGTAAAGATAAGTATTCTGCAACAACCTTTGATTATTTTGCTCTAAATGTCCCAATGGGAAAGTTTGGCTTAGGCTTAGGTTTAAAACCATATACTTCTGTTGGATATAAATTGGAAAATCTTAGAGGCAATCAATCGACATCTAGTAGGTTTACAGGTGAAGGCGGTGTTAATAAAGCTTTTTTAGGTTTAGGTTACCAAATTAAAAAGGGTTTAGGTATAGGTCTTGAAGCTAATTATAATTTTGGAAATATAGAAAATAGTGCTATTGCATTTCGTTATGATAGTGATGACATTCTTTTACTTAACCAGTCAATGGAAAGTAATAGGTCGGACTTAAGTGGTTTAAGTTTTAATTTCGGTTTATCGTATAAAACGATGTTAACAAAGAAATTAGAATTTGTTTCTAGTTTAACATTTACACCAAAAAGCACGTTAGTCTCTAAGAATAATAGAATTTTGTCTATAGTAAGGGTTTCAGAAAATACAGAGAATATTGTAAGATCCGTTGATGTAGATTTAGTAACTTTAGGTCTAGATCAAATAGATTTAACATTACCTTCTAAATTTTCGTTTGGAGCAGGAATAGGAGCTCCAAAAAAATGGTTTGTAGGTACAGAATATACAAGGCAGAAAACAAGTACTTTTTCAAATCCATTATATACAAATGGAGGGGTAGTTTATGAAGATGCATCTATAATATCAATTGGGGGCTTTTTTATTCCGCAGTATAATTCGTTTTCAAACTACTTAAAAAGAGTGGTTTATAGAGCTGGATTACGTCAAGAAGAAACCGGGCTAAATATTAACGGAGAGTCCATAAAAGAGTTTGGCATATCTTTTGGAGTAGGTTTACCAATGAAAGGAGGAATGTCTAACACAAATATTGGTTTAGAGATTGGTAAACGAGGGACAACTAATAGTGGTTTAATCCAGGAGAATTTTATTAATTTACATATAAACTTATCTTTGAACGATAGATGGTTTCAGAAAAGAAAATATAACTAACACTACAACAGGATAGAACTATTATTATGAAAACAAAAATTACTCTTTTATTTGCATTCTTATTTATTGGTTTAAATACCAGTTTTTCACAGCAAGATGAAGAATGTTTGACAAAGCTATCTATATTTCACGAATATGTAAAAGCCAAAAATTATGATGCAGCTTTTGAGCCATGGATGACAGTAAGAAATAAGTGTCCTAAATTTAATAGCGCTATTTACATTGATGGTGAAAAGATTTTAAAAAATAAAATTAAGAAAGCTACTGGAGATGCTAAAAAAACTTTTATAGATGATTTATTAAAATTATGGGAACAAAGAGCTCAATATTTTGCTAACAAAACTAAAAAAGGAGAGTATGCAGCTAAGACTTGTCAATTAATGTACGACAATAAAGTTTTATTAGGTAAGAATGATACTAAACTATATGAATGTTTTGATGCAGCATATAAGTTAGACAAAGTAACATTTACAAATCCAAAAAGTTTGTATACATATTTTTCTTTAATGGTAACATTATATGATGCAAAAGAAAAAACAGCTTCAGAGTTATTTAATAAATATGATGATGTTGTAGAAAAAGTTGAGGATGAGGTGAAAAACTACTCAGAGAAACTTAACTTGTTAGTTGCAAAAGAAGAAGCAGGAACTGTTTTAACTAAAAGAGATAAAAGTTATAAGAAATACTATGAAAGTTATCTAGGAGCTTATGATAAAATAGCTGCGAGTATTGATTCTAAATTAGGAGATAGAGCTAATTGTACAAACCTTATTCCTTTATATCAAAAAGATTTTGAAGCAAATAAAACAAATGCTGTATGGTTACAACGTGCTGCAGGTAAAATGTCTCAAAAAGAATGTACTGATAATCCTTTATTCTTTAAAATGGTGAATGCATACCATGACCTAAGTCCATCTGCAAATTCAGCATACTATTTAGGGATTTTAAAAGATAAGAAAGGTCAATCAAGCGAGGCAATTACATTTTATAAGCAAGCAATTTCTTTAGAAACTGATAACTTTAAAAAATCTAAGCTGAATTATAAAATTGGTACTAAATTGAAAAAGAGAGGTAGTTATGGTTCTGCTAGAGGTTTCTTTAGACAAGCATTAAAATTAAACCCATCAAGTGGAAGACCTCATTTAGCTATAGCAGCAATGTATGCATCAAGTGCTAAGAATTGTGGAGATACCAACTTTAACAAGCGAGCAGTGTATTGGTTAGCGGCTCAAGAAGCTGAAAGAGCATCAAGAGTAGATCCTACATTAAAAAAGGCAACGGCACAATCTGTAGCTAGTTATAAGGCAAAAGCACCTTCTAAGTCTGAAATATTTACAGCTGGTACATCTGGTCAAACTATTAAAATAGGATGTTGGATTGGATCTTCTGTAAAAGTTCCAAGTATATAAATGTATAGAGTGAGAAAATATAATTTATTAAGCATAGTCACATCAATTGTTGTGACTATGCTTTTTTCATGCAATAACAACTTAAAAGAGATTCAGAAAATTGGCCTTTCGGAGAACGAACCCTTAAGTGAGGCAGAAAACATTAATGCTAAGTATATAGATTCAGGAAAGGTTAAAGCTATTCTTATAAGTCCTAAGAGGCTTGATTACTCAAATCGAAATTTTGCTTTTGAAGAATTTCCTCAAGGAGTTAATTTGGAGGTTTATGATGATGAAAACAAAAAAAGTAATGTTGTTGCAGATTATGCGATATACTATAGGCAAACAGGCATGATAGACTTACAAGGAAATGTTAAGTTGACTACATCCACTAACGATACATTATTTGCTGAACAATTGTACTATAACCAAAGAAATGAATGGTTATTTACTAATAGACCCGTTACGTTTAGAACAAAATTAGATGTAATAGAAGGTAATGGTTTTGATTCAAATAAGAATTTTACTAATGCAGAGGTTCTTGAAGTTACAGGAATAGTAACATTAGACGAATAAGTTAAGCTTCCTCGTTTCTTACTTTACACTAATAGTCAATTAGTGCAGAATATTTATCTTTGCTTAAAGAATACCAAAAACTAAAAAATGAAGTTCTCAAAATTTTTTCAATATGCTTATTTAATATTTGCTATATTATTTTTTTATGATGCATTTACTAAATATAATAACACTAGAGAAGTGGCTGTAGCTCAATTATTATTGGGAGTATTGGCTATTTTTATGTTTTTCTTTAAAAGAAAATTCAGTAAGAAATTTGATGATAGAAATAATTCAAAATAAATGAGCCTTTATGTGGTAATCATAATCGTATCATTGTTGCTTTCAGCATTTTTTTCAGGTATGGAGATTGCTTACATATCTTCCAACAAAATCCACATAGAAATTGAAAAAAAGCAAGATGGTTTTTTTGCTAAAATTTTAAGAAGACTTACTGCTAAACCATCTAAGTTTATAGCTACTATGCTTATTGGTAATAATATAGCATTGGTTGTTTATGGTTTTTTTATGGGAGATTTATTAGTTACTTGGTTTCAGTCTGTAGCTACAAATTCTATCTTTATAAATTATGTGTTGAACGATCTAAGTTTGTTTACTCAAACTATTATTTCAACATTAGTAATTTTGATTACTGCCGAGTTTTTACCGAAGGTTTTTTTTCAGATTTATTCAAATTCCCTAATTAAGTTTTTTGCAATTCCAGCATATATATTTTACATTTTATTCACTTTTGTTTCAGATTTTGTTATTTGGATCTCAGATTTAGTTCTTAAATATTTTTTTAAAACCGAAGGTGATCAAATTCAATTAGCATTTACCAAGGTAGAATTGGGGAATTATATAAGCGAGCAAATGGAGTCGGTTGAAGATGATGACAATGTTGATACTGAAATACAAATTTTTCAAAACGCATTAGAATTTTCAGAAGTAAAAGCAAGAGAGGTTATGGTGCCTCGTACCGAAATAATAGGTGTCGAAATTACAGACAGTATTAAAAATCTTAATGCGCTTTTTACAGAAACAGGTTGCACTAAGATTTTAGTTTATAAAGAAACTTTAGATGATATTTTGGGTTATGTACATTCTTTTGAGTTATTTAAAAAACCAATAAGTATACAGTCTATGTTGTTGCCTGTAGAGTTTGTTCCTGGAACAGTGCTTATTAATGATGTTTTAAATATCCTTATAAAAAAGCGTAGAAGCATTGCTGTAGTCTTGGATGAGTATGGTGGGACTTCTGGTATTATGACTGTTGAAGATATAGTAGAAGAGCTTTTTGGAGAAATTGAGGATGAGCATGATAATGTAGATTTGGTTGAAGAGGTTATAAATAATGATACTTATAAGTTTTCCGCTCGTATAGAAGTAGATCATATTAATGAAGTCTATAAGATTAGTTTACCAGAAAACGAGAACTACGAAACTTTAGGAGGGCTAATTGTAAATCATACCGAAGAAATTCCAGAAAAAGGAGAAGTCATTCAAATTGATCAATTTCAATTTACAGTTATAGAAGTTTCAAATACTAAAATAGATTTAGTGAAGCTTAAGTTAATCAACGAAGAATAGTCAGTCAATTTTATGTAATTAGTGTTTATTGAAAATTAAATCTATAAAACTGTAGGTTAACTTTCAAATTAATGACTCGTTCTACTTTTATTATTAAATAGAAAATGGTATTTTCGCGCACGATATTTTTGAGAGATTTAGAATAAAAAGGCAATAATAAAGCCTTATAATTATAAATTAGGCGAAAAAACAAGAACTTGAATCCCAATAATGGGTATTTTTTAAAAATTTAATTGACACATGGCAGTTTTAAATAAAATTAGACAAAAAACAGGAGTACTAATATTTGTAATAGCAATGGCATTATTTGCATTTGTATTATCTGGTATTTTTGATGGAAGTGCTAGTTTCTCTGGTAAATCACAAAATGTTGTGGGTTCAGTAAATAGAAAAGACATCGATCGTGTAGACTTTTTGCAAAAAGTAGAAGCTGCTCAAAGACAAGCTGGACCAAGTGCTACAAATACTCAGGTGATAAACCGTGTATGGGAGCAAGAAGTTAGACAAGCTGTTATGGAAACTCAATTTGAAAAATTGGGTATCTCTGTTGAGAAAGATCAAATGAGAGATTTGTTGAAATCTGCATTAGGGAGTAGTCCAGAGTTTTTAAATTCTGCAGGCCTTTTTGATGATAATAAGCTTAATGAATATATTGCTAACTTAAAGGAAACATCAGTTGAAGGTTATCAAAGTTGGGTTAACTATGAGAAATCTATAGCTTCTAATGGTTTACAACAAAGCTATTTTAACATGGTTAAAGCTGGTTTAACTGGTACATTAGCAGAAGGTGAGGTAGATCATAACTTAGAAGGAAACAAAGTAGATGTTAAATTTGTTCAAATACCTTATTCTTCAATAGCAGATAGTACAGTTACAGTTTCTAAATCTGATATTTCTAGTTACATTAAAGAGAACAAGAAGCAATATGAAGCAGAAGCTTCAAGAGATATTAAATATGTAGAATTTAAAGAAGTTGCTACTATTGATGATGAAAATGCTATTAAAGCTGAATTAAATACTTTTTTAAACGGAAAGGAAGCTGGTAGAGATGATGTTATTGTTGCTTTTTCTAAAATTGAAGATAATGAAAATTATATAAATTCAAATTCTGATGTTAAGTTTGACAACCGTTTTGTTTTCAAATCTAGCTTACCAAAAGATGTTGCCGAAAATATTTACAATCTTAATGTTGGTGAAACTTTTGGACCATATAAAGATGGTGTTAACTTTAAAATATCTAAAGTTATTGCTGTAAAACAAATTCCAGATTCTGCTAAAGTAAGACACATATTAATACCTTTCTTAGGGGCGCAGTCTGCTGCTCCAGAAGTTACTCAAACTGAAGATCAAGCTAAGGTAACTGCAGATAGTTTAGTAACCGTTCTTAAACGTAACCGTTCAAAATTTCCAGAGTTAGTTAAAGCATTTTCTTCAGATAAAGGTAGTGTAGAAAAAGAAGGACGTTATGATTGGCATCCTTATAATACAATGGTTCCTAAGTTTAATGATTTTGAGTTTGAAGGAAAAACTGGAGATTTAGGAGTTGTTAAAACAATTTTTGGATTTCACGTAATAGAAATTGAAGGTCAAAAAGATAAACAAAAGGCGATACAAGTAGGTACTATCTCTAGAGAAATTGAGCCATCTGAAACTACAATTGATAAAGTATTTAGAGATGCTTCTAACTTCGAGATTAATGTTGGTAAAGGTGATTTTGATGATGTGGCAACTAAAAATAATTATGCGGCACGTCCTGTAAACGGTATTAAAGTTTTAGATGAAAATATTCCTGGTATAGGAAGTCAAAGACCAATTGTACGTTGGGCATTTGAAGAAGACGCTAAAGTTGGTGATGTAAAACGTTTTACTATTACTGGTGGTTATGCAATAGCACAAATAGTAGCAAAGCATGAAGCAGGTTTAATGAGTGTTACAGATGCATCAGCTACAGCTTTACCTGCAATTAGAAAAGAGAAGAAAGCTCAATTAATTAAAGCTGGAATTTCTGCGACAACTTTAGAAGAAGTTGCTAAGTCTCAAAACAAAACAGTAAGAACGTCTTCTGCTATCAATATGAAAAATCCAACTATTTCTGGAGCTGGTAGAGAGCCTTTAGTAGTGGGAACTGCTTTCGGATTAAATGAAGGTGAAACTTCAAGTTTAATTGAAGGCGCTAATGGAATTTATATGGTAGAAGTTACCAAAGTAATTCCTGCAGTAAAATTAGATAACTATCAAGCTGCTGCTAATAGACTAGAGCAACAAAAAACAAGTGCAGTAACGTCTAAACTTTACAACGCTTTAAAAGATGCTGCAGATATTGAAGATAATAGAGCTAAAACTCAAATTCAATAAAAGAATTTAAGTTGTATAACACAATAAAGAAGCCTCATTAATTTGAGGCTTTTTTTATGACGTGTTTTAAAAGATTTTGTGTGACTTTAATTGTAAACTATAAAATCATATCAGTATAAGGAATTACTGTGTCAAATCCCTTTTTATTAAAATAAGATATAGGATTATCTTGAGAGGTTGCTAAAATAAAATCACCTCCCCATGCTCCCAAGCTTTTCATCTGCCCTTTGAAATCAGAAAATAAGAGGTTTTTAACTGGATTTTGTCTTGTTACCTGAGAAATAATACGTTCATGCTTAACAATTAATGTATCAAATTCTTCAAGAGAATTACAAGAAACCATACTAGATGTTATGTTGTTAATATCGGTTATAGCATCATTAACTGAACCTCTATTAGCTTTATAATGCGCAATACCTTCATGACTATTTTGTTTTTTATTCAGGTAAATAAAATATAATTGATTCTTAAAGTTTGGATTAAAATCAATCGTATTGATAATAGGAGCGTTGTTATTCTTTTGGTAAGTAATAGGTGTGTTGTTTTGTGCACAAGCAATATCATAACCACTACCACCAAAAGTGTTCTCTAAAAGTGTGTAAGGGTTAATTTTTGCCCATTGCGCAATATTATTAACTAGCGTAGATGAGGTTCCTAACCCCCAATGCTTAGGGAAGTCTAAAAAAGTTGTGACTTTATAACCAACATGCTCACTTAAAAATTGGGGGTTTAATTTTTTTGCTCCCATTAATATTTGAATCAACCTATTTGATATCTCATTATTAAATGCTTTAGAAGATATTATATTGTTTATTGAAAAAGAATCTTCAAACCAAATGTTTCCTTTTTCATTTAAGCTTCTCCAAATAATTTCAGGCTCTTCAATAGTTTCAATTTTTAGAGATTGACCTTGTTTTGTAGGTATGGCTAGTGCTATTGCTCCATCTAGAACTACATATTCTCCAGAGATCAATAATTTGCCGTTGCTTTTAAAGTTTTTCATTTTAGCTTTTTACTCTTAATCTTTTAATAGCATCAACTACAGCGCTGTGTGTTACGGTATTGGTTTTAAAATATTCTGTTAAAGTGATTTTCTCTTGATCATTAGCTTCAAATTGATTTAGAATATTCATTAAGTGCATTTTCATGTGTCCTTGTTGAATTCCAGTTGTGGTTAGAGAGCGTAAAGCAGCAAAATTTTGAGCTAATCCAGCAACAGCAACAATTTGCATAAGTTCTTTGGCAGAGGGTTTATGTAGCATTTCTAAAGCTAATTTTACAAGTGGGTGTAAACCTGTTAATCCTCCAACGGTACCAAGCGCCAATGGTATTTCTATCCAAAATGTAAAAATTCCGTTTTCAATTTTAGCATGCGTTAAACTGCTGTATTTTCCATGTCGAGAAGCATAAGCATGTACGCCAGCTTCAACAGCTCTAAAGTCATTTCCTGTTGCTAAAATAACGGCGTCTATGCCATTCATAATACCTTTATTATGTGTCACAGCACGGTAAGGTTCTATTTCTGCTATATTAACTGCTTGCACAAATTTATTAGCAAATTCTTTTCCAGAAATAGATGGATTATCGCTTAAATCTTCAAACTTACAACTTACTTCTGCTCTTACTAAGCAATCTGGAACATAATTAGAAAGAATACTCATTACTATTTGAATTTTCTTTTCTTCCTCAGTAAAGCTTTCAAATGTCAAAGCTTCAGTTTTAAATGTTTTTGCAAATTGTTCTAGACATGAATTTATAAAATTTGCACCCATAGCATCTAATGTTTCAAAAGATGCATGAAGTTGATAATAACCGTCTATATCTTCAGTTTTGTTGCGTAATTCAATATCAATAATGCCACCGCCCCGTTTTTCCATGTTTTTGGATATTGGAGAAGAATCACTTATAAGTTTGCTTTTAATAGTTTTAAAATAGTTGTGTAATGTTTCAAAATCACCATAATACATAAAATGTACTTGTCCAATTTTTGTTGTAGAAATTACCGAAGTTTTAAAACCACCTCTATCTAGCCAGAATTTAGCAGCTTTACTTGCTGCAGCAACTACCGAGCTTTCTTCGATAGCCATTGGAATGGTGTATAATTTATTGTTTATTAAAAAATTTGGAGCAACACCTAGAGGTAAGTAATAATTTGTAATGGTATTCTCTATGAATTCATCATGAAGCTGCTGAATTTTATCATCAGTATTCCAATATTGTTTTAATATTTGCGATGCATTTTCAGGGTTTGAAAAATTGGTATTAACAATCCAATCTATTTTTTTTGATTTTGAAAGTTTAGAAAAGCCTGAAATAGTTTTACTCATAATTGCTTCATTTTGTGTGTAAAGATAATATTCTTTGTAAAGAATCTTGAATATCTTGATTCAATACGGTTATTTTAGTGTTAATGTTTAGTGTTTTTTGAATAATTTTTAGTAAAATTGGAATCCTTTTGACGAATAAATATTTTTTTTAATGAAACGTCTGTTTTTATTTAATTTAGTGACAGCTAAAAACAAGTATTAGAGATGTTATTTGAAATCTTTTTATAACATAAATATAGTAGATGAAATACTTTAAAATTTCCCTTTGTATTTGCCTTTTTTTAACTTCAATTGTAAACGCTCAAACTAAAGATGTAACCCTTGAAGATATTTGGAAAGGTAGTTTTAGAACTGAAGGGATGGATATTTTACATTCTATGAAAAATGGACAACAATATTCGGTTTTAAATTTTGATAGAAATGTTGGAGCAACATTCATTGATATTTATGATTATAAAACCTTAGAGAAAACAAAGACTTTGGTTAGCTCTTCGGATTTAAAAGACTTACGTTATTTTTCAGACTATACCTTTAGTAAAGATGAAACTAAAATTATTTTAGCAACAGATGAAGAGGCCATTTTTCGTCGCTCATCTTTAGGTCATTATTATGTTTATAATATTAATGAATCTTCAACAACTTTAATAGCTAAAGAAAAAATTCAAGAACCAACATTTTCTCCAGACGGAACAAAGATAGCTTACGGCTTAAATAATAATTTGTATGTTAAAGATTTGCAAACAGAGGCTACGCTTCAAATAACTACTGATGGTGTTAAAAATAAAATTATAAATGGTATTACTGATTGGGTTTACGAAGAGGAATTAAGTTTTGTTCGTGCTTTTGAATGGAATGCAAAAGGAAATAAAATAGCTTTTTTAAGGTTTGATGAAACTAATGTTCCTGAATTTTCAATGGATATTTATGGTGAAGACTTGTATCAAACGAAGCATATTTTTAAATATCCAAAGGCGGGTGAAGCAAATTCGAAAGTATCACTTCATGTATATGATTTGAATAAAAAAATGTCTAAAGAAGTTTTGGTGCAAAAAACGTATAAAGACTTTTATATTCCAAGAATAAAATGGACTAATAATAATGATGTGCTAAGTGCTCAGTTTTTAAATAGAAAACAAAATGAGTTAGATTTATGGATGATTAATACATCTACAAGTAAATCTAAATTGGTTTTAGCCGAAAAAGATAGCGCTTATATTGATGTTACAGATAATTTAACTTTTTTAAAGAATGATAGTTTTATTTGGACAAGTGAAAAAGATGGTTTTAATCATATTTATCATTACAGTAATCAAGGAGAGCTTATAAATCAAGTAACCAAAGGAAATTGGGAAGTAACACAATACTACGGTTATGATGAAAAAACTAAAAATATTTTTTATCAATCTGTAGAAAATGGTTCTATTAATAGAGATGTATATTCGATTAAATTAAACGCACGAAATAAAACAAGACTTACCATAAGTGAAGGAACTAATGATGCCGAATTTAGTACCGATTTTTCGTATTTTATAAATACGTTTTCTAACGCTACAACACCTCCAAAATATACTTTAAATAGTGCCGTATCAGGGAATTTAATTAAAAGTATTAAGGATAATGATGTGTTATCTCAAAAAGTATCGAACTATGTAACATCTGCAAAAGAATTTAGTACCATTGGTGTAAATGGTAATGATTTAAACATGTGGATGATTAAGCCTGCAAATTTTGATGAATCTAAGCAATATCCTTTGTTTATGACTCAATATTCTGGGCCGGGTTCCCAATCTGTTGCAAATAGTTGGAATAGTTCAAATGATTATTGGTTTCAGCATTTAGTGCAACAAGGATACATTGTAGTTTGTGTTGATGGAAGAGGAACAGGTTTTAAAGGAGCTAAATTTAAAAAAGTGACTCAAAATGAATTAGGGAAATATGAAGTTGAAGATCAAATTGAAGCTGCTAAAATATTAGGAGCTCGTTCTTATATAGATGCTAGCAGAATTGGTATTTGGGGATGGAGTTTTGGCGGTTTTATGAGTAGTAATTGTTTATTTAAAGGAAATGATGTTTTTAAAACAGCAATAGCTATAGCACCTGTAAGTAGCTGGCGTTTTTATGATACTATTTATACAGAACGTTATATGGCAACACCTCAAGAAAATGAAAGTGGCTATGATGAGAATTCTCCAATAAATCATGTAGATAAATTAAAAGGAGATTTTCTTTTAGTTCATGGCTCTGGTGATGATAATGTGCATTTACAAAACACAATGCGATTAGCAGAAGCTTTAATTCAAGCAGATAAAGATTTTGATTGGGCTATATATCCAGACAAAAATCATGGTATTTACGGTGGTAATACAAGATTGCATTTATATAAAAAAATGACGAATTTTTTGAATAAAAACTTGGGAGATAAAATAGATAGATCTATTAAGAAATAGAAACCTCGGGTAAAAAATAAAAGATAAAATTATACTATTAAAGTTCAACCAAAAATGAATTTATGGCAGATGCTATTTTAAATAACTATGAAGAATCTCAGTTATTTGGACATCCTAAAGATTTGTTCCATTTGCTTTTTGCAGAGCTATGGGAGTGTTTTAGTTTTTATGGAATGAGAGCGTTGTTAATGCTTTACATGACAAAAGAAATTTTTGAAGCTTTAGCTGAAAAAGATGTTTCTGCAGCTGCAGTTTATGTATTTACAGTAATTGAGAGCTGTATTTTGGATAAGATTTTAGGAATGCAAAGTTCTATCTTTTTAGTAGGTATTCTAATGCCCTTAGGACATTTTGTTTTGGCCATAGAGAATGATATTGCATTTTTTATGGCACTGGCTTTTATAGTAGTGGGTAGTGGTTTCTTTAAACCAAAAAATTCAACGTTTGTAGGTTCGTTATATAAGGAAGGAGACAGAAGAAAAGACTCTGGATTCACTATTTTCTATATGGGAATTAATATTGGTGGTTTTGTAGCTCCTCTTTTATGTGGATGGTTAGCAGCTTCATACGGATGGCATTATGGATTTGGATTAGCAGGAATAGGAATGCTTACCGGCTTGGTTTTCTTCTGGAGTGGAATAAAAAGCAGTATATTTGGAGATAGAGGATTACCTCCAAGTCAAGAAATATATAATAAAAATATTTTTGGTATCCCGCAGAAAACGTTTGTGCCTATTGTTTCATTTCTATGTGCGCCAATAGTCGCATATTTGTTGTATTCATACAAAGCTATTGCTGGTGGAGAAAGCTTTTTAGGCGATCAAAATTATGTAGGCTTGATTTTTAAAATTTTAGGAGTAGGAATCCTAATTTATATGGGAGTTATAATATATAACTCAGCTCCAGATGAACGTAAAAAATTAATAATGGTCTTATTAATAACGTTCTTTATGACCTTGTTTTGGGGTTTCCATGAATTGTCAGGTAGTGTTATTACTTTATTTACAGATAGAAATGTTGATTTAAGTGGTATTATGAATGCAAGTCAAACAAATGTTTTAAATTCATTAGCTATTATAGTGTTATCTATCCCTATTTCTTTATTATGGGCGTATCTGTCTAAGAAAAATTTAAACCCAAGAACACCTTATAAATTTGGTTTGGGGTTAGTATTAGCAGGAGTAAGTTTTTATATTTTATCAATAAGTGGAGGAAGTGCAGATGAAAACGGAATGGTTCCTTTTGTTTACTTATTTATTATGTACTTTATAATTTCTATTGGAGAGTTATTTATGTCTCCAGTGGGTTTATTAAAAATTACAGACTTATCACCTAAGCGAATTGTAGCTTTTATGATGGGTGTATGGTTTTTATCATCGGCTTACGCATTTCAAATTGTTGGATTCATATCAAAAGAATTGGCAGTTGAAAGTACTGATGTAAATGTTGGAGGGATAGAAACACTTCAAGTTTATATTGATGGGTTTAGTTTAATCGCTAAATATTCTATTGGAGGAGGTATAGCTGTACTTATATTTTCTCCTTTAATGAAAAAATTGATGGGGAATGTACATTAATTTAAAGACTAATTAATCTAATTATATATGAATACTGATATCGAAAATCTATTTAAAGACAAAGTAATAGGTCATCCAGCAGGTTTGTTTGTTATATTTTTTACCGAAATGTGGGAACGGTTTTCATTCTATGGAATGAAAATATTACTAGTTTTGTTTTTAACAACACCTTTTTTAAGTGACAATCCAGGTTGGGAATGGTCTAGAGAAAATGCTTTAGCTTTAATAGGTACATATTCTTCTCTTTTATATTTAACTCCAATTGTAGGTGGGTATGTAGCTGATAAAATAACAGGTTATAAATGGGCTGTTATTATAGGTTGTTTTATTATGATGTTAGGACATTTAGCAATGGTTTTTGAAACTACAGCATCATTATATATAGGTTTAGCATTGCTTATAATTGGAACAGGTTTTTTCAAACCTAATATGACATCTATGATTTCTGAAATGTATAAAGGAAAGGAATCTAAAAAAGATGGAGCATATACTATATATTATATGGGGGTTAATGCTGGAGCATTTTTTGGAATGATGTTGTGTGGTTATCTAGCAGAAAATATAGGTTGGAGTTATGGTTTTGGTTTAGCTGGTATATTCATGTTAGGTGGTTTAATTCAGTTTTGGTTAGCTAAAGATCTATTTGGTAGTATTGGTGAAAAACCTTCTAAGGTTTATGAGGTTGAAATACCGCAAAATATAAATGAAGATAGTCCTGTAGCTAATGAAACTGCTATAACTGAAGAATTAAATCCATTTACAACAATAGATAAAGTGTTAATGGCTCTATCAGCATTAGGTGGTATCTTATATCTTTTTAATGATCCTATATCAAAAATTGGAAATATTAATTTATTACCATTTAACCTGGGAGGGTTAGATGGTTCAAATGTAACTGTACTTACTGCGCTAGTAATGTTTTTGTATTTGATAATTTCAAGAATGTCTAGGTATGATACTATTGTTAGAGATAAAATTATAGCTGTTTCTATTTTTGGAATTTTTACAGTTTTTTTCTTTGCAGCGTTTGAGCAGTCTTTGGGTTCTATGACTCTTTTTGCCAGAGATTACACAGATAGAGCATTAACAGGAAACTCTGCTTTAATATTTAAAATCATAGATTCTGTTCTTACAGTAGTGCCATTGACAATTATTACTTGGGTTTTATATTTATTGTTTAAGAAAACCTTTTCAAAGATCCCGTATTCTAATATAGTATTGGCCCTTACCTTTGTTTTTTTATGGTATGTCGTTTTTTATAAAATTAATAATGAGTTTAGTAAAGAAGCAACCGAGGTCGGAGCATCTTGGTTTGGAATATTAAATTCATTTTTCATTATAACATTAGCACCTTTGTTTTCTAAATGGTGGGAAAGTAAATACAACCCCAGCGTTGCAATGAAATACGGGATAGGTTTAATTTTATTGGGAGCTGGTTTTGGAATTTTAGTTTTTGGAACAATGGGAATTCCTCAAGGAGCAAAAACAGCTTCAGTAAGTATGATATTTTTAATATTGGCTTATTTGTTTCACACTATGGGGGAGTTGTGTGTTTCACCAGTTGGTTTATCTTATTTAAGTAAACTTGTGCCTGGTAGAATGATTGGTTTTATGTTTGGTATTTGGTACCTAGCAATTGCTATAGGTCAAAAAGCAGCAGGAACTATGGGTGGAATGATTGATAAGATTACCGAAGAATATTCTTTAAGTACGTTCTTTTTAATATTTACTTTGGTACCTGTTTCTATTGGAGTTATTTCAATGTTACTTAATCCAATTCTAAAAAAATTAATGCATGGTGTTAAATAGATTGTAGTATTAAAAAATGTTAAAAAATATTCAAAAAGCATTTAACTAGGCGTTTTTTTGTAAGTTAGGAACAAATTTTGCTACAGATAAATTATGAAAAAGATATTATACTTAATGTTTGTTTGTGTTTTTTTTACTTTAAACAGCACAGCTCAGGAAATTAAATGGGTGACATTTAACGAAGCTTTAGAGCTTCAAAAGAAAAAGCCAAAAAAAATTATGATGGATGTTTATACCAGTTGGTGCGGTCCATGTAAAATGCTTGATAAAAATACATTTCAAAATAAACAGGTAGCAGCTTTTGTAAATGAAAATTACTATGCAGTAAAATTTAATGGAGAAGGAAATGATATTGTAAATTACAAAGAAAAACAGTTTGCTAATCCAAATTACGATGCTTCAAAAGCTAAGAGGCGCAATTCTGGACATGAATTAGCTAGATATCTTCAAATAAGTGCCTACCCAACTATTGTTTTTTTTGATGAAAATTCAGAAGTAATTACTCCTTTACGTGGTTATCAAACACCAGTACAATTAGAGTTATATTTAAAAATGTTTAAAAAAGATGATCATAAAAAAATTAAAACTCAAGAAGAGTTTAATGCTTATTATAATGATTTTAAAACCGAATTTAAAGGCTAGAAGTATGATTTAATACTTAATAATAAAAGCTCCTTTTTTACTAGTTTGGTGAAAAGGGAGCTTTCTTTTTTTACAAACATTTAGCCATCTCTCTATATAGGATTTGTAATTACTACCGTCTGCAATAATACATCTTGGCTTAGTAGAGTCTATTAAACGGTTTAAATTGATTTTAGGAGATTGTCTTAATAAGATGTAATCTGGCTTAAAGTTTCTAACGTTATATACGCCAAGGCTATCAATTAAAAAAAGTGTTTCCTTATTTAAAATGTATAGGTTTTTTAAAGTATTATTAGTTTTATGCTTTATAAAATTGCCAACCATAAAATTTTCTATTATTTTATTTTTAGACTTAGATATACTATCCAAATCATCAGCAATATTAATGGTGTTATTTGATGTCTGTCCAATTATGCTGTGTCTACTCTTGTGGAAAATAATAAGCTCATTTGAAGGTGTGTTGTATTTAGTATAAAGAATGGTACATTGAAAAATAATTATACCGAGTAGTACTGGTTTTAAACTTTTAAAGGTTTTCTGTTTCCAGAAATTGATTATAAAAACAATTAGTATATATGAGGCTATAACATATCCTATATTAAAAGATACATGTTTTATTAAAAATGTGTTTTGTTGAGATATCCATGCAATGAAATTGTTAACTAAGGCAATAATATTTCCATAAAAATCAGCAAAGATTTGTGGTAATATGTTTAATGCAGCAAGTAGTATAGCTAGAACTCCTAAACTAAGAATAACGCCAAGAAATGGAATGATAACTAAGTTTGAAATAAAAAATAAACTTGCAATTTCATGAAAATAATACAAGCTAATAGGGATAATTCCAACTTGTGCAGAAATAGTAATAGTGAAAGTATGCCAATAAAATTTTAGAATTTTATTTTTTGGTTTACATAGTTTAAAAAGTATAGGGTCTATAACTACAATAGCGAGAACGGCTAAATAGCTTAATTGAAAACCAACATCAAATAGAAACATAGGTTTTATTAAAAGTAAAACGAATATAGAAATAGCAAGCGTGTTAAATATATTGGTTGGCCTTTTTAAATTCATTGCTATAGCTATAATACTAAACATGGTGACGGCACGAGTTACAGATGCTGATAACTCTGCAACTATAGCAAAACTCCATAATATAAGTAATAACAAAACTGTCTTTATAAAGCTACCATATTTTATCTGTACTAGAGGACTAAAAATAAAATTTAAAATAAGTAGAATTATACCAATATGCAATCCAGAAATAGCTAGAATGTGTATAGCGCCAGCGTTGGTGTAATTGGTGTAGATTTCTTTACTAATATCTTGTCTTTGTCCTAGTAATAAAGCATTTATAATAGCCAGTTCATCAGGGGAGAAATGATAGAGTTTCAATTTTGAATTGATATACTCACGTACATCATATGCTACTCCAAAAAGAGTTTGTTTTTTAGTGTTTGTATTATAAAGGTATTCATTGGTAGTGAAAATTTGGTGATAGATGTATTTCTTGTCTAAGTACTTTTTATAGTTAAATTGATTAGGGTTTAGAGGTGAGATAAGTGTTTTGAATTTTGTTTTGCATATATAAATAGCATCGATTCTTAATGGAGTTAAAAGAGAGTCTTTTTGAAGGTTTAAAAGTGATTTTCCAGTTGTTTTTTCTCCATCAATGTTTAATATGTCTATAACGTATTTGTCATAATAGTTGCCGGGTTTTAAAACTTCTCGTATTTTAAAAGTGATTATGTTTAAGGCTTCACTGTCAGAAGAAATAGTATGTGAATAATGAGATTTAAAGTTTTTTTGATTGTGAATATTTACAGTTAATATTCCAATAGAAACCATTAATAAAAAGGAAATTACTCCAAACCAAATGGTTTTTATAAATCGTTTTTTTGCAATAAAAAAAGAGATAGTATATAATGCAAAAAGTAGTGTAGTAATAGTAAATGATTCATAAATTGAAAAAATGTTTAGTGAACCAATGATAACTCCAAGAATTAGCAAGGCCGTTAGTTTTACTATATTAAAATTAATTATCTTCATTGACTTGTAAGATAATTAATATTTTTTAATTTATAAAACCCTTCGAGCTTCGTAAAATGCTTTATTCCAATATGTTTCTTCTATAGAAGAAATTGTAACGCCCTTGCTGCTTGTAGAATGTATAAATTTGATATGACCTTTTTTAACTTCTGTTACTAATGCAACGTGATTAATGGAATTTCTTCTATTTCCTGTTTTGAAGAAAAGTAAGTCTCCCTTTTCTACTTTTTTAAGAGGTATTTTAGAGCCTTTTTTAGCCATATCTCTAGAGATTCTAGGGAGATAAATTTGGTGAACTTTAAAAGATTCATGAATTAGTCCAGAGCAATCCATACCTGCTTTTGTTGTACCTCCCCATTTATAGCGAACACCTTTAAATTGATTAGCAAAGGTTACAATATTATCAGCCTTATTTGTGGATGGTTTTTTTTTATTTATATCAGAAAGAATAATAGAAGCTTCTTTGCTACTCTTTGGTTTTTTCGTAATTATCTTTGAAGTCGTTGTTTTCTTTTTTTTACTGCGTTTTGAAGATTTACAACTGTTGAAACTAATAATTAAAATAAGAAGAAATACTATTTTTTTCATCTATAACTTTATGATTGAAGCGATTTATAAATTAATTTGGCAGTCTTTTCACTAGCACCTTTACCTCCTAAAGCTTTTTCTAAATCATAGTAGTCTAAAAATAATTGAGCACGTTGTTTTTCATCTAAAATATGAGTTAATTCTTTTTTTAATCTATCAGAATTAAAATCACCTTGAATAAGTTCAGTCACAACTTCTCTATCCATAATTAAATTGACTAAAGAAATAAACTTTAGAGTGATAATACGCTTTGCTATTTGATAAGAAATACGACTTCCTTTATAGCAAACAACTTGTGGGATTTTAAATAAAGCTGTTTCTAAAGTGGCAGTGCCAGAGGTGACTAACGCTGCATTAGAGACACTTAGTAAATCATACGTTTTGTTAGCAATAAATTTTACTTGGTCGGTCTTTATAAATGTTTTATAAAAACTATACTCTTGACTTGGCGCTCCAGCTATTACAAATTGATAATCAGGAAAATCACTTATAATACTAAGCATAACAGATAACATTTTTGTGATTTCCTGTTTTCTACTTCCTGGTAAAAGAGCTATAATCGGCTTGTCCGAAAGGTTGTTGTTTCGTCTAAAACTGTGTTCATCTACTTGAGTTCTATTAGCAATGGCATCAATTAAAGGGTGTCCAACAAAGTTTACGTTATAGTTGTGTTTTTTATAAAAATCTTCAACAAAAGGAAGAATAACAAACATATTATCTACATCATGTTTAATGGCTTTTACTCTACTTGCTCTAGATGCCCAAACTTGAGGAGAAATGTAATAATTAGTTGCGTAATTATTTTGTTTTGCCCATTTAGCGATGCGTAAGTTAAATCCAGAATTGTCTATGAAAATTATGGTATCAGGATTGAAAGCTTTTATATCTTTTTTACAAGAAGAAATAAACTTAAAGATTTTAGATAAATTTAAAATAACTTCAGCAAACCCCATAAAGGCGCGTTCTTTATAATGTGTAACCAAAGTACCTCCAACAGATTGCATAAGATCACCACCCCAAAACCTAATGTCTGCATTAACATCTTCTTTAAGTAATGCTTTCATAAGGTTGGAGCCATGTAGATCTCCAGAAGCTTCGCCTGCAATAATATAGTACTTCATATTATTAATATAACTTAAAAATAAACGTAAAAATGGCTATAAAAACTGTAGCAATTAGTACACCACGTGCTCTATAATCTTGTCTCTTTTTAATGAATATAAAAAATGCAATTAAATTTAAAATAGCACCTAAACTTATTAGTTTCCCTAAAAAACCTTCTTTTATAGCAGCTTCAATAACAGTTGTGAAATCGTCTCCTTGACCCAGTATAGTTGCAGTTGCTATAAGTCCAACGGCATTCGCTACAATTCCTACGAGTATTCCAATTATAAGGTCTTTTTTATTCATTTAAATTCCAAGATTTTAATTCTTTAATATGTTTATGCGCAGTTAAATCAAATTGGGTAGGTACAACCGAAATGAAATTATTTTCTAAAGCCCATTCATCAGTATCTTCTTTTTTATTTTCTAGATTAACAAATTTACCTGAGAGCCAATAATATTCTTTTCCTTGCGGATTTTTTCGTTTATCAAAAGTTTCTTCCCAATTACCTTTGGCTTGTCTACAAATTTTGATGCCGTTAAGAGAATTCTCAGAAATATTCGGGATATTTACATTAAGTACCACGCCTTCTGGAAGGCTATTTTTTAGTGTGTTTTCAACAATGCTTTTTACATAAGGTTTAGCAGCACTAAAATTAGCATCCCATTTGTAATTTAAAAGTGAAAATCCAATGGCAGGAATTCCTTCTATTCCAGCTTCTAATGCAGCACTCATTGTGCCAGAGTAAATAACATTTATAGAAGCGTTAGATCCGTGGTTTATACCAGATACACAAAGATTTGGGCGTCTGTCAAGAACTTCTCTAATTCCAATTTTAACACAGTCTGCAGGTGTACCAGAGCAGCTATATTCTGCATGAGATTCTTTTGTAGAATTTACGCGTTCAACAAAAAGCATAGAGTCTAACGTAATTGCATGGCCCATTCCACTTTGCGGACTATTGGGAGCAACCACAACCACATCACCAATTGTTTTCATAACTTCAATTAAAGCTCTAATGCCTGGTGCGGTTATGCCATCATCATTAGTGACTAAAATCAATGGTTTTTTTGTCATTATATAATCTTTTTATAGCTATGCTAAAATACATAAAATCCGTTGTAATGTTTTAAAATGTTTGGTTTAACAAAAAATTAGCTAAGATTAGATGAGTCGGCATAGTTTTTTCTTTATTTTAGTAAAATAAATAGGTTAGGTTTTGTTGAACTTTTAGCTTAAACAAAATAATCATTGTTTTAATGAATATGAGAGATATGATGAAAAAGAATTTTAAAATTTTAATGTTAGTTTTATTATTAGCGTTTGCTTCTTGTAGTTTTACAAGTAAAACATTTGATGATCCAGATAAAGATAAGTTGCTTGTACAAGTTATTACTTATGTTTTACAACAAGGTCATTTTAATCCTATAGCAATGGATGATGCTTTTTCAGAAGAATTATTTTCTGATTACATAGGAAGTATAGATCCAGTAAAACGTTATTTCTATGAGTCAGATTATAAGGACTTTACTGCTTTTAAAACAAATATTGATGATCAATTAAAAGCTTACGATATCACTTTTTTTAATGTAACGCATACACGTTTGTTAGAGCGTATAGATGAAGCTAAAAAAATCTATAAAGAGATTTTGAGTAAACCTTTTGATTATACAATTGATGAAGCTTTTGAAACGGATTATGATAAAAGCATATTTGCTAAAAATAAAAAGGAAATGAAAGAACGCTGGAGAAAACAACTTAAGTTTTCAACACTTTCTAATTATGACGATATTAAAGCTGAAGAAGAATTTGCTAAAGAAAAGGATGATAGTTATGTCATAAAAATAGATGCTGACATTGAAAAAGAGGCACGTGAAGCGACATTAAAATCGTTAAATATTTATTTTAATGATAATGTAGATGATTTAAAACGAGAAGATTGGTTTGCATTGTATGTTAATGC
Source organism: uncultured Algibacter sp. (assembly GCA_938003745.1). GTDB lineage: Bacteria > Bacteroidota > Bacteroidia > Flavobacteriales > Flavobacteriaceae > Postechiella. The sequence continues at coordinate 2,777 of CALKXS010000184.1, read as the reverse complement.
CATTGTAGAAGAATTTGATCCACATACATATTATTTAGCACCAAAAAATAAAGAGAATTTTGATGAGCGTATGTCTGGTAAGCTTGAAGGTATTGGTGCTAGACTTCAAAAGCGAATGGATTATATTAAAATTGTTGAACTTATTTCTGGGGGCCCAGCTTGGAGAGGTCAAGAATTAGAGGTGGAAGATATTATTTTAAAAGTAAAGCAAGAAAATGAAAAACATCCTGTAGATATTGTTGGCATGCGTATTAACGATGCTATTAAATATATAAAAGGTCCAAAAGGAACGAAGGTGACTTTAACTATAAAAAAGGTTGATGGAACTATTAAAGATGTAGTTATCACTAGAGATGTTATATCATTAGGTGAAACTTATGCAAAGGCATCTTTAGTTGAAAAAAATAAAAAGAAGTTTGGCGTGATTAATTTGCCAGCTTTTTATGTTGATTTTGATGATTATAAAAACTTAAATGCAGCTATTGATGTTAAAAAAGAAATTGAGAGATTGAAGGTTGAAGGAATGGAAGGCCTTGTGCTTGATTTACGGAATAATGGAGGTGGTTCTTTGCCTACTGTTGTAGAGATGGCAGGATTGTTTATTAAGGGAGGTCCTGTTGTTCAAGTTAGATCTACAGGTACACCTAAAGAAGTATTAAGAGATAAAGATAAATCTATAACCTGGGATGGTCCTTTGGTGATATTAGTAAATGAATTATCTGCATCAGCATCGGAAATTATGGCTGCGGCAATGCAAGACTATAAACGTGCTATTGTTATAGGTAGTAAACAAACCTATGGTAAAGGAACGGTTCAAAATGTTTATAATTTAAATAATTTAGTGCGTAATAATACTAGTGGAGATTTAGGAGCTTTAGCTTTTACTACGCAAAAATATTATAGAATAAATGGAGGTTCAGTACAATTAGAAGGAGTTAAAAGTGATGTAAAGGTGCCTGGACGTTTTAGTTTTATAGATGTTGGCGAGAAAGAAAAAGAAAATCCATTACCATGGGATGAAATAGATGCTGCAGATTATCAAACTTGGGGGAACTATTTTGATTATGATAAAACCATAAGCATGAGCGCCGATAGAATGAGTAAGAATGAGCAATTAAAGCTTATTGAAGCTAATGCAAAATGGGTGAAAAGTAAAATAGATATTACAGAGGTGTCTTTGAATTATGAAAAGTATAAAGCTAATTTAGATTTAAACGAAGAAGAAGCTAAGCAGTTTGATAAAATATCAGATTACAAAACAAATTTATCATTTGAATCTTTAGCTTATGAAAAAGAATTATTTGAAAGTGATACTACAGATTTAAAAGAAAAACGAGATAGATGGCATGAAAGCTTAAGTAAAGATGTTTATATAGAAGAAGCTTTAAATGTATTAGAAGATTTAAAAATCTCTTACGATGTTAAAAAGGTAGCGAAAATAAAAGACTAGTGATTCTATGAGTCGTACATCAAAGTCACTAAAGATATTAGCGCTTCAAAAATTTAAAAAAGATTTTTGGGGCGTTTTTAGTTTAGGTTTTATTCTTATTATTGGTTTCGTTTCTGTGTTTGCCTATGTATTTGCACCAGATGATTCTCAATATGCTAATCAAATGCATTTGTCTATTCATTCAGAAAGTCCGGGGTTTAAAGTTCAAATGTTGATTTTGCCTTCAGGAATTAAAACTAATCAAAGTTGGTTTGATAAGTTGTTCTTTGGAAAGCGAAATAATGATACAGAGGTGCCAATTTCTAAATATGAAATTCAAAATGAAATGTTGTTTTATACTGAATATGCTTCAGATGGTTTGAAGGGTGTTAACAAAACAATTTCTTTAAGCTTATTTTCTAATCATAATACAAAAGATTTTATAAAAGAAAAATCATTTATGTTTGGAACCGATAAGTATGGACGAGATTTGTTAAGTAGAGTTATGATTGGTGCTCGCATATCTTTTTTTATAGGTTTTATTGCCGTTTTTATTTCTTTATTAATTGGCATTTTTATGGGAAGTATTGCTGGATATTTTGGAGGTAAGGTTGATGCTATAATAATGTGGATTATAAATGTAACTTGGTCAATACCTACGTTATTATTGGTAATAGCTATTACATTGGCTTTAGGGAAAGGTTTTTGGCAAGTGTTTATTGCTGTTGGTCTTACTATGTGGGTAGAAGTTGCTAGAGTGGTACGCGGACAAATAATAAGTACTAAAGAAATGCAATATATAACTGCGGCTAAAGCACTTGGGTTTAACGATTATAGAATTATTACAAAGCATGTCTTGCCTAATATTATGGCGCCAGTTATTGTAATTTCGGCAGCTAATTTTGCTGCAGCCATTTTAATTGAAAGCGGACTTAGTTTTCTAGGTGTAGGAGCACAGCCACCTATGGCGAGCTGGGGAGCAATGATAAAAGATCATTATAATTATATTATTCTCGGAAAGCCTTACTTAGCTTTAATTCCAGGGCTATGTATTATGAGTTTGGTTATGGCGTTTATGTTAATAGGTAATGCCTTAAGAGACGCATTAGATGTTAAAAATTAAGCACTTTTATTATGACTTAATATAAGAATGAGACACTAGATAAAATATAACGACTCATTCTGTTTAATATGAATTATATTATTTTTTATTGAATATCCGTAATTAGGCATAATTATAAAAAAGACTTATTTTAGATAAAAAAATAAGGATGAATATTTTCAGTTTTACAGCCCATTTTGATGGTGAGGAGTCCTGTCGTAATCACTTTAAGGCAGAGCGAGATAA
>CALKXS010000183.1 GCA_938003745.1 uncultured Algibacter sp. | reverse complement strand
TCAAGATAAATTAAATAATAGACCACGAAAAATTATTCGCTATAAAACTCCTAAAGAAATAATAGAAAATGAACTAAAAATGGTAGCTTAGACTTAAATTAAAATTAGCAACAATTGTTGCGTTAACACATTGAATGCAGCCAACAGAATGTTTTGATTATGATTGATGGAGAAGGAAATATGGCTGATGCAAATATAGATAAAAGGCTTATTACTGTAGAGAATCATTATAAATGGGTAGACGCTGCACATGAATTAGGGTGTCATGCTATACGAGTGAATCTTGCTGGAGGTAAAGACAAAAGTGATGCGGTAAAGGCTAGTGTGGATTCGTTAACTAAGCTTTCAGATTTTGCAAAAGGTTCTGGAATTAATGTTTTGGTGGAAAATCATGGAGGTTTTTCATCTAATGGTGCTTGGATGAAAGAAGTGTTTTTAAAAGTGAAAAATGAAAATTGTGGTACGCTTCCAGATTTTGGTAACTTCTGTGTTACCAAAAAGAATAAAGTATGTGTTGAAGAGTATGATCGCTATCAAGGTGTGGCAGATTTTTTACCGTTTGCAAAAGCAATAAGTGCTAAGTCAAGAGATTTTGATGCTAACGGAAATGAAACGAAAATAGATTACTATAAAGTTATGAAGATGGTTAAGGAATCAGGGTATAAGGGATTTGTGGGTATAGAGTATGAGGGTAGTGCTGTTTTAGAAAATGAAGGGATAAAATTAACTAGAGATTTATTAATAAAAGTGGGTAAACAATTATCATAAAATAAAAACTAACTAACTAACCCTAATATTTTTAAAAAAATGGAAAATATAAATAAGAATAGACTTTTCTTAGCAACATGTATCTCACTAATCGTTACAGCAATGACATTTGCTATTCGTGCAGGTATACTAGGGCAACTAGGAGCTAATTTTGCTTTAACAGATACGGAATTAGGGTGGGTAAATAGTATGGCATTTTTAGGGTTTCCTATTGCAACAATTTTTGGAGGTTTGGTTTATAATAGTGTCGGGCCTCGTAAATTAATGATGGTGACTTTTGTTTCTCATTTATTAGGAATCTTGCTGACTATTTTTGCTGCAGGATTTTGGACGCTTCTCATTTCTACATTCTTTATTGGTTTTGCAAATGGTTCTGTTGAAGCTGCTTGTAATCCTTTGATTGCGGATATATATGCGGACAATAGAACCACCATGTTAAATAAATTTCATGTTTGGTTTCCTGGGGGAATTGTAATTGGAGCTTTGGTTTCAAAATTTATGACTGATATGGATATGGGTTGGCAATTACAAATTGGTACTATGCTAATTCCTATTTTATTATATGGTTTCTTGTTTTTAGGACAAAAATTCCCGAAAAACGAAAACATTGTTGCAGATCTATCTGTTAATTTAAAAAGTTTATTATCACCATTATTTATTTTTATGGTGATTTGTATGACGCTTACTGCAACTGCAGAGTTGGGTACACAGCAGTGGGTTGAGAAAATTTTAGGAAATTCAGGAGCTAGCCCAATGTTAATATTGGCAATGGTAACAGGTTTAATGGCTATTGGACGTTATTTTGCAGGGCCAGTTATTCATAAATTAAATCCTCCAGGAGTTCTTTTGATTTCTTCAGTAATAGCAACTATAGGTATTTATTTAATGAGTACAGCTATAGGTAATATGGTATATGTGTCAGCAATTTTGTTTGCTATAGGAGTTATGTATTTCTGGCCAACCATGATTGGTTTTGTGAGTGAATATATTCCAAAATCTGGAGCTTTAGGTATGTCTCTAATAGGTGGTGCAGGTATGTTTGCAACTAGTATTTGGCAACCTGCAATTGGCTCTTGGTTAGATGCAGCAAAAGAAACAGCATTGGCTTCAGGAGTTTCTGTAGAACAAGCAGAATTAGTGGCGGGTCAAGAGACTCTGAGTAATATAGCTTATTTCCCATTAGTACTAATTGTACTTTTTGGGATTTTGTTTACACAAAGAAAAAAAATAGAAGCTAGTAGAGTTTAGCGTTTAGCAAAAATATAATATCAAAATGACAAGAAAGTTAAGAATGGGAATGGTTGGCGGTGGTGCTGGCTCATTTATTGGAGATGTACATAGAAAAGCAAGTTCTATTGATGGGATGATAGATTTAGTATGTGGTGCTTTTAGTAGTGGTGCAAAAAAATCTGTAGCTTCTGGTAAAGCACTAAATTTAGATGAAAGCAGGTGTTACGGTTCTTTTGAAGAGATGATTAAAAAAGAAAAGGCCTTGCCAGAGGATGTGCGAATGGATTTTGTATCAATTGTAACTCCAAACCATATGCACTTTCCTCCGGCGAAAATGGCGCTAGAGAATGGATTTAATGTGGTATGTGATAAGCCTGTAACTTTAACTTTAGATGAAGCGGTAGAATTAGAATCTGTAATTAAAAAAAGTGGTAAACTATTTGCCTTAACTCATAATTATACAGGTAATTCTATGATAAAACAAGCCCAAGCTATGGTTGCGAAAGGCGAGTTAGGAAAAATCAGAAAAATACAAGCGCAATATCTTCAAGGCTGGTTATCGACATCTTTAGAAAAAACAGGTCAGAAACAAGCTGCTTGGAGAGTTGATCCTAAACGATCAGGAATTGGCGGAGCCTTAGGTGATATAGGTACACATGCTGAAAATTTAATCGAATATGTTACAGGATTAAAAATTGATGAAATAGCTGCTGATTTAGGTTGTTTTGGAGAAGGTAGAATATTGGATGATGATGGTAATATGCTAATAAGAATGGAGAATGGTGCAAAAGGCAGTATTTCAATTTCGCAAATAGCATTAGGTGAAGAAAATAATTTGGCGATTAGAGTTTACGGTGAGAAGGGGAGTCTGGAATGGCATCAAGAAAACCCGAATGAGCTAATTACGCGCTGGCTGGATGAACCAAAGAAAATTTATACGCCAAATGGTATAGGATTGCACGATAAAGCGCTAGAGGTTTCTAGAATTCCAGCAGGACATCCAGAAGGCTATTTGGAAGCTTTTGCTACTATTTATAAAAATTTCTCAATCCATCTTTCAGCTATCAATAATGGAGAAATTATTGATAAGCCAGATTACCCTGGTATAGAAGATGGTGTTCGTGGTATGAAATTTATTTATGCAGCAGTTGATAGTGATAAGAATAATTCTGCTTGGACAAAAATATAATGAGAATACGCTGAGATTTTCCGTTAAGATGAAAATCTTTAAAATAAAGTTTAATTAATAAAATTCCTTCTCATTGAGGAGGTTAAGGACGTGAATGACAACAATAAAAGGACCTGCGGTATTTTTGGCGCAGTTTGCTGGAGATGAGGCGCCATTTAATAGTTTAGATGGGATGTGTAAATGGGCATCAGATTTAGGGTATAAAGGTATTCAAATTCCAACTTGGGATTCAAATTTAATAGATATTGATAAGGCGGCTGAAAGTCAGACTTATTGTGATGAATTAAAAGGGAAGGTTAATTCATACGGTTTAGAAATTACAGAGTTGTCAACACATTTACAAGGGCAATTAGTAGCGGTAAATCCAGCATACGATACCATGTTCGATGGTTTTGCGCCAGATGCTGTAAAAAACAATCCAAAAGCAAGAACGGAATGGGCAATACAAACTGTTAAAAATGCAGGTACAGCAAGTGGAAGGCTAGGTTTAAATGCTCATGCTACATTCTCAGGAGCCTTATTGTGGCATACGCTGTATCCATGGCCACAAAGACCTAATGGATTAGTAGAAATGGGATTTGAGGAATTAGCAAAACGTTGGTTGCCTATTCTAAATCATTTTGATGAGCAAGGTGTTGATGTTTGTTATGAGATTCATCCGGGAGAAGATTTGCATGACGGTGTGTCTTTTGAGCGTTTTTTGGAAGCAACAGGAAATCACAAACGATGTAATATATTATATGATCCAAGTCATTATGTACTTCAACACTTGGATTATTTATCATTTATAGATATTTATCACGAACGTATAAAAGCTTTTCATGTAAAAGATGCTGAGTTTAACCCTACGGGAAGACAAGGTGTTTATGGTGGATATTCAGACTGGAAAGATCGTGCTGGACGTTTTAGATCTTTAGGAGATGGTCAAGTAGATTTTAAAAGTGTTTTTTCTAAACTTACTAAATACGATTGTGATGTTTGGGCAGTAATGGAATGGGAATGCTGTATAAAATCGTCTGAACAAGGAGCAAGAGAAGGTGCGCCGTTTATTCAAAAACATATTATTGAAGCTGTGGGACGTAGTTTTGATGATTTTGCTGGTGGTAAAACGGATGAAGAGTATTTAAAGAAAATATTAGGTTTATGATTTTATGAAGATGAATAGGTTTTTATTTTTAATAATAGGGCTTGTTGTTTTTTCATGCGGAGCGCAAGAAAAGAGTATTCAAATAGCAATTGAAACAGGTGATTTTGAAGGTTTAGAAGAGCCGACAAAGCATGAGGAAACAGAGTTTTATGAGCCTGTGCCGCTAAATGTAGACCCAACAGGGAAAAACGGAATGCCAAGTGATGTGATTGTTTTGTTTAATGGTAGTAGTTTAGACGATTGGGAACGTGTGAAAGATGGAGCAGCTGCAACATGGAAACTTAATACAGAAGATATGAGTATGACTGTCCATAAGGGAGGAGAGAAAGTGAACGCGACTATCCAAACTAAAAAGAAATTTGGTTCGGTTTAACTTCATGTAGAATGGAAATCACCAAAGATTAAATGTCTCGTCCTGAAATATGGCTACAGGTTAAAATTGAATTTACGCTAATAATTGATATACCATATTGGGTGTTTTGAAATCTAAAGCTAAGTGTAATCTTATTTCGTTGTATAAATTAATTGCATTTTTTGTAGCTCGTTTTGCGTGAGCCAGGTTATCAAAGGTTTGGTCGAGATAAAACTCATCTTTTAAGATGCCGTTTATACGTTCTGCCATAGCGTTTTCATAGCAATGATTTTCTTCGGTCATACTAATATCTATCTTTTTTCTTTTGAGTATTTGTGTGTAAAGATTGCTACAATATTGTATTCCTCTATCCGAATGATGAATAAGTTGTTTAATGTTTTTAGCTTGATAAATAGCTTTATTAAGCGCTCTCATACAACCTTTAAGCTCCAGGCTATCACTAAGGTCATAGCCAACAATTTTACGAGAGTACATATCTGTTATTAAAGCCAAGTAGCAAAAGCCTTTTACAGTTCTAATATAAGTTATGTCACTAACCCATACTTGGTTTGCTCTATTGATTTCTAAGTTTTTTATGATGTTATTATATTTATAAAAGCGATGATAAGAATTGGTTGTTCTGGCACTAGTTTTCTTTCTAAGTGTCAGCATCTGGTGTTTTCTAAGTACTCTAAACAAAGTATCTCTACTAACTTTAATATTGGCTTTAGTAAAATCTACATTTAAAGATTTAGTAAGTTTCCGCACACCTTCTCTAGGAAGGGATTTGCGTCTTTTCCTAACAATTTCAATAATCTGTTGTTCTGTTTTTAAACGCTTATCAGCTCTAGATTTGTATTTATAATACGCATCACGTTTAAGTCCAAAACAACTCGCTATAGTTGATAAAGAAGCAAATCCCTGAGCTTTATTTCTAGTTTTAATAAAGGCTAGATATTGAGTTTTTTTTTAAGTTGCTGAACATTTTTGTATCCTAGTTTTTCAGCAGCTACTTCCATATAAGATTCTTCTACCATAGCATCGAGATCCTTTTTAAGTAGAAGTTTTTTTAACTTTTCATTCTCTTTTTGTAGTGCCTTGATTCTTGATATTTCGTCTTTAGTTTCCACTTTTACTCTGGTGTTCATTAAGTCTTTACGATTATACTTTTTAACCCACTCATTGACTGTTGTAGGAGCAATAGAGTAGAGTTTGCAAAGTTCGCTCTTTGTGTGTTTACCTTTAGTAAGTTCATCAAGAATTTTTAGTTTAAAAGGTTCTGAATACCGTCTAATTACTTTGTCATTTTTATACATAATGTTTAAAATTATGTAGCCTTTAT
>CALKXS010000182.1 GCA_938003745.1 uncultured Algibacter sp. | reverse complement strand
CTCCTATTTTATCTCACTCTGCCTTAAAGTGATTACGACAGGACTCCTCACTATCAAAATGGGCTGTAAAACTGAAAATATTCATCCTTATTTTTTTATCTAAAATAAGTCTTTTTTATAATTATGCCTAATTACGGATATTCAAAAATTATTTTATTATTCGGTAAATAAATAATTTATTAGACGAAATACTAAAGAATTAACTGTGGTTATTTATACGTGTATTTAGTTGATGTTTTACCTTTTTGTAAGATGTTTTCTGTTTAGCATAGTGTTTCTTTTGTGTAAGTTATTGTAAAATAGATATATGTATGTTATTTTCCGCCTAAAAATGATATGTCTATTAAGAATAAAAGCCTATCATAAATGATAAATAAAACATGTTTTGAAGTGCGTAATAAAAAATAAAAAGGAGAGCTTATCCTAATTTAATAGCGCGAAAAACACAAGAAAAAGACCGTAATTAGATATAGTCCGTTTCATTGTTGGTAACTTTTATTTCGAAAAAAATTTAATTAAAAAATTAACATAACCAAGCAAGCAGATTTCTAAATAATATAAGAAATAAACTAAAGCCCAGGAATATCAGGCATACCATCCTTAGCAGCAGCGGCAAGTTTAGCTTCGTTTATGTTTGTCGCTTTTTCAATGGCTTTATTTAAAGTTAAAATTAAATAATCTTCTAGTTGTTCTTTATCTTGAAGTAAATCATCGTCAATTTCAATAGATTTAATAGTTCTGTTAGCCGTTAAAGTAATTTTTAATTTATCATCATTACTAGATTCATCAATAAGAACAGTATCTAAACGTTTTTTAGTTTCTTTAACTTTCTTTTTGGCTTCCTGTAATTTAGCCATCATTCCCATCATATCTCCAAACATAATATTATAATTTTTAATTCGATACAAAGCTATTTAATTTTTATATTTTTGATGCCCTAATTAATAATAAATACATCTTTCGTTGGAAAAAATTTTAAAGGCTCCTTTAGCCAGAAAAGAAAAAAAGGAATTAATTGCTCATAATGACACCAGAATAGATAATTATTATTGGTTGAATGATAGAGAGAACCCTGAAGTTATAAATTATTTAAAATCAGAAAATACATTTACAAAGGATGCATTAGAGCACACTGAAGGTTTTCAAAAAGATCTTTTTGAAGAAATGAAAGGGCGCATAAAAGAAGATGATACCACAGTACCATATAAATTAAATGGATATTGGTACATAACACGTTATGAAAAAGGAAAAGATTACCCTGTATACTTACGCAAAAAAGAGACGTTGGAAGGTTTAGAAGAAATTTTATTTGATTGTAATGAAATGGCTAAATTTCATAGCTATTTTAGTATGGGAGGTATTTCTATTAGTCCAGATAATACTATGGCTGCTTTTTCAACAGATACTGTTAGTAGAAGACAATACACGCTTCAAATTAAAAATTTGGTAACTGGCGAAGTTTATAAAGATGTAATTAAAAATACAACAGGAAGTGCTACATGGGCCAATGATAATAATACATTATTTTATTCAGTTAAAGATGAAGTTACTTTGCGCTCTCATAAAATTTTAAAGCATAAATTATTTACTGAAGCAAAGGAGGATATTGAGGTATATCATGAAGATGACGATACTTATAATGCTTTTGTTTATAAAACAAAGTCAAAAAAATATATCATTATTGGATGTTCAAGCACACTAACAACAGAATATAGGTTTGTTAGCGCAGATGCTCCAGATGCAGATTTTAAAGTTTTTCAAGAAAGAACACGAGAGTTAGATTATAGTATTTCTCATTATAATGATAGTTTTTATATTATAGCGAACAGCGGTGGGGCTAAAAATTTTAAGTTATTAAAGACAAGTGAAGATAGAACAGAAAAAGAGTATTGGGAAGAAGTTATCCCGCATAGAAAAAATGTTTTATTAGAAGATATTGAAATTTTTAAAGATTATTTGATTGTTAATGAAAGGGAAAATGGTTTAAATAACCTTAGAATAATCAGTTGGGACGGAAAAGAAGATTATTACTTGCCTTTTAATAATGAAACATACACAACATATATAGGTAATAACCTAGATTTTAATAGTGATGTTATGCGTTATGGGTATAACGCCCTAACATCACCAAGTTCTGTAATAGATTACAACTTAAAAACAAAGAAATCTGAGATAAAAAAAGAACAACAGGTTTTAGGAGGACAATTCAATAAAGAAAACTACGAATCTAAGCGTATTTGGGCTACAGCAAGAGATGGGAGTAAAGTGCCTATATCTTTAGTTTATAAAAAAGGAATTAAATTGGATGGTACTAATCCATTGTTACAATATGCATACGGATCATACGGATCTACAATAGATCCTTCATTTTCAACAATTAGATTAAGTTTGCTAGATAGAGGTTTTGTTTATGCAATTGCTCATATACGAGGTAGTGAGTATTTAGGAAGAGATTGGTATGAAAACGGTAAACTGTTAACAAAAAAGAACACTTTTACAGATTTTATTGATTGCTCAAAGTTTTTAATAGAACAAAAGTATACGTCAAACAAACATTTATATGCATATGGAGGATCGGCAGGAGGTTTGTTAATGGGAGCAATCATTAATATGAATTCAGAATTATACAATGGTATATTGGCAGCTGTTCCTTTTGTAGATGTTGTAACAACTATGCTTGATGATACCATTCCATTAACAACAGGAGAGTATGATGAGTGGGGAAACCCTAATAAAAAGGAATATTATGATTATATGAAGTCATATTCCCCATATGATAATGTTGAGGCTAAAGCATATCCAAATATGTTGGTAACAACTGGCTTGCATGATTCTCAAGTGCAATATTGGGAACCTGCAAAATGGGTTGCTAAGCTTAGAGAGTTAAAAACAGATCATAATTCATTATTATTCCATATCGACATGGATTCTGGTCATGGTGGTGCTTCAGGGCGTTTTGAAAGTCTTAAAGAAGTAGCTATGGAATATGCATTTTTATTAGATTTAGAAGGAATTGGTAAATAGTAAAAATAAATGTTTACTTTTGCCAAGTTTTGGGTTGCAAATATTTTTAGTAATATTAAAGTAGCTTATAAAAAGCATATATGGAACATAAAAATCAAGTTTTTGATAATGTATTAGATTTAGTAGGCAATACACCGCTTATTAAGCTTAATAAAATAGCCTCCAAGTTTAAAGGAGACTTTTATGCAAAAGTAGAATCTTTTAATCCTGGAAACTCTTCTAAAGATAGAATAGCACTATATATTATAGAACAAGCTGAAAAGAAAGGCATTTTAAAACCTGGAGATACTATTATAGAAACAACTTCTGGTAATACAGGTTTTAGCATTGCTATGGTTAGTATTATTAAGGGGTATGATTGTATTTTAGCTGTAAGTTCAAAAGCATCTGCAGATAAAATAGATATGCTTAAAACAATGGGAGCAAAAGTGTATGTTTGTCCTGCTCATGTTAGAGCAGATGATCCTAGATCTTATTATCAAGTAGCAAAACGTTTACATGAAGAAATGAAAGGATCTGTTTATATCAATCAGTATTTCAATCAATTAAACACTGATGCGCATTATCATTCTACTGGGCCAGAAATTTGGAAACAAACAGAAGGAAAGATAACGCATTTGATAGCTTGTAGCGGGACAGGTGGTACTATTTCTGGTACAGCAAAATATTTAAAAGAACAAAATCCAAATATAAATATTATTGGAGTTGATGCTTTTGGTTCGGTAATTAAGAAATACCATGAAACAAGAAAATTTGATGAAAAAGAGATTTATCCTTATAGAATAGAAGGTTTAGGTAAAAATTTAATACCAGGAGCTACAAATTTTGATGTTATTGATGAATTTGTAAAGGTAACAGATGAAGATAGTGCACATACAGCAAGAGAAATAGCTAAAACTGAAGGGATGTTTGTAGGATATACTTCAGGAGCAGCTACTCAAGCTTTAAAACAATTAGGAGAAGATGGACGTTTTAAAAAAGAACATCGAGTTGTAGTGATTTATCCAGATCATGGTTCTCGATATATGGGGAAAGTATATTGTGACAAATGGATGAATGATCAAGGGTTTTTTGATAGTATTAATGAAGAGGCATCAGAGACGATACAGTACATAAAATAATAAAGAAATAACATAAATTTAAAGGGGTGACTATTGTTTTTGACAAAAAGTTATCTCTTTTTTTATTTTATTAATAATTTGAAGTCTAAAAATTATGTACAAACAATATAAATAATTAATTTTGCAAAACGTAATTAATAGCTAAAAGCTTATTTAAAATGCCTTTCTTAAAAACACTCATATGTTTTTTTGAATTTTGTTTTAATTTATGACGTTTAACATTTAGCTTTAAAGAGATTTAAGATTTATAGTAAATGAAAGATTTATTTGAAAAGATTTATAAAGACAAAGGTCCATTAGGTAAATGGGCGTCTCAAGCTGAAGGGTATTTTGTGTTTCCTAAACTAGAAGGAGAAATTTCTAATAGAATGAAATTTCAAGGAAAAGATGTTATTACTTGGAGTATTAACGATTATTTAGGTTTAGCAAATCATCCTGAAGTGCGTAAAGTAGATGCGCAAGCTGCAGCCGATTATGGTTCTGCTTATCCTATGGGAGCTAGAATGATGTCTGGACATACTGATTTACATGAGCAACTTCAAGATGAGTTAGCTGAGTTTGTTAGTAAAGAATCTGCATACCTTTTAAATTTTGGATACCAGGGAATGGTGTCTACTATAGATGCTTTAGTTTCTAAAGATGATATTATTGTTTATGATGTTGATGCACATGCATGTATAATAGATGGTGTACGTTTACATATGGGTAAACGTTTTACTTATAAACATAATGACGTCGCAAGTTTAGAAAAAAACTTAGAGCGAGCTACTAAAATGGCAGAACAAACTGGAGGAGGAATTTTAGTGATTTCTGAAGGTGTTTTTGGTATGCGTGGAGAACAAGGTCGCCTAAAAGAAATAGTTGAACTTAAAAAGAAGTTTAATTTTAGGCTATTTGTTGATGATGCTCATGGTTTTGGCACTTTAGGTGCAACAGGAGCTGGAGCAGGTGAAGAGCAAGGTGTTCAAAATGATATTGATGTATATTTTGCAACATTTGCAAAATCATTAGCAAGTACAGGAGCATTTATTGCTGGAGATAAAGAAATTGTTGATTATTTAAAATATAATTTACGTTCACAAATGTTTGCAAAATCTTTGCAAATGCAATTGGTTGTTGGCGCTCTTAAGCGTTTAGATATGCTTAGAACTATGCCAGAATTAAAAGCGAAACTATGGGAGAATGTTGACGCATTGCAATCTGGTTTAAAAGAGCGTGGTTTTGATATAGGAACAACACAAAGTTGTGTAACACCTGTATACTTAAAAGGAAGTATTCCTGAAGCTATGGCTTTGGTTAGGGATTTAAGAGAGAACTATGGAATATTTTGTTCTATAGTAGTATATCCTGTTATTCCTAAGGGATTGATACTATTGAGGTTAATACCAACTGCAACACATACTTTAGAAGATGTAGCTGAAACTTTAGCTGCTTTTGAAGCTATTAGGGATAGATTAGTAAACGGAACATACAAGCGTCTTTCTGCTGCTTTAATAGCGACAATGGGAGAGTGAAATTTAAGTTTTTAATATATAAAAATCTGATTCATAATAAATCGGATTTTTTTATTTACATTGAATTTATGAGAAGTCCCTTATCGCTGTAGTGATTCTACTTGACTTCAATTCTCTTACTAGGGAAAAAATATGCCAGTAAGTAACTAACAAGGTTATATAACCAATAGCTATTTCTTAACTCCTAAGTTTGCTATGCCAAGGACTATACTTGTAATTCCTTTATCTCCTCCCATAAGAGAAATATATTCAGATCCGTTTTTAATCTCTATAGCTTAGTATAAGCTTCATTCAAGGTTCTAACGCAACAACTGTTGCTATTTTTTAATAGATTCTAAGCTACAAATTTTGGCTCAGAAGCTCTATTCAATAACTTAACGCAACAAATCAAAATTATAGATTTGTAAAATGAGTAAAATAAAACATCGAAAATTATCTCTTAAAGAAAGAATCATCATAGAGACTTTATTAAAGGAGAATAAGACTCAATCTCACATCGCTA
>CALKXS010000181.1 GCA_938003745.1 uncultured Algibacter sp. | reverse complement strand
GTATCGAGGGTTCGAATCCCTTCCTCTCTGCTTATATTTTTATTTTTTAATTGTATTTTTTATATCTTTAACACTTTAACTAATAACATTAAGATTTAGAACATGAAAAGATTATTTTCTATCCTTGCCTTATCAGGAATGATGGCATTTGGAACTGTTAGCGCAACAACAACTAGTACAGCTGCAACAACAGTCGTTAGTACAATACAAGCTGAAGAGGAACCGGCTGAAGAGCTTAGCTTTCACCAAAGTTTAAAGAAAAGATTTATTGAAGGAGGTCCTGGATTTATGGGGATTGTATTATTATGTTTGATTTTAGGATTAGCAATTGCTATCGAGAGAATTATCTTTTTAAACCTTTCTACAACAAACACAAAAAAATTAACTCAATCTGTTGATGATGCATTATCTTCTGGTGGTCTTGAAGCTGCTAAAGAAGTATGTAGAAATACCAAAGGTCCTATTGCTTCTATTTTCTATCAAGGTTTAGATAGAATAGATGAAGGTGTTGATGCTGCTGAAAAAGCTGTTGTAGCTTATGGAGGTGTTCAAATGGGACAATTAGAGAAAAACGTATCTTGGATTTCATTATTTATTGCATTAGCACCAATGTTAGGGTTCATGGGAACAGTAATTGGTATGATTCAAGCGTTTGATAAAATTGAAGCTGCAGGAGATATGAATCCATCATTAGTAGCAGGAGGTATTAAAGTAGCACTTTTAACAACTGTATTTGGTTTAGTTGTTGCGATTATACTTCAAATTTTTTACAATTATATCATTGCTAAAATAGATAGCATTGTTAACGATATGGAAGATGCTTCTATCACGTTAATGGATTTATTGATAAGACAAAAGAAGTAAGAATCAAAAAAAATAAAAGATGAATTTACAAAAAATAATATCTATACTACTAGGTGTTGTAGGTGTGGTGTCTATAGCCCTTCTTATAACAGTAGTTAGTGCTGGAGATGATGCTGTAAAAGCAGGTGAGTCTGATGGTGCTGTAAATGGATTAATGACGGTTGCATATGTAGTATTAGGAATAATATTAGCTTCTGTTGTGTTATTTACAATATATAACACACTGTCAAATCCAGCGAATCTTAAAAGAACACTTATGGGGGTAGGGGCTTTTGCTTTATTAGCATTAATAAGCTATTTCGTAGCTACAGGTGTTGAAACGCCATTAAAAGAAGGCGGTGTGTTATCTAAAGAAGGCTCTCAATTAGTTGGAGCAGCACTATACTTATTTTATTTCCTTGGAGCTATTGCTGGAGGGTCTATGTTATTAGGTGGTGTTAAAAAAATGATAAGATAGTATGGCAAAACGAGATGTACCAGAAGTGAATGCAGGTTCTATGGCCGACATTGCTTTCTTATTACTAATATTTTTCTTAGTTACTACAACTATACCGAAAGATACTGGTCTTAATCGTAAGCTACCACCTATAGATGATAGCGAATTTGAACCTCCTGTAATTAAGCAAAAAAACATTTTTACTGTATTATTAAATGGTAAAGATCAATTGCTTGTTGAAGATGAAGTTATGGAAATTAAAGATTTAAGAAAAGCTGCTATTGATTTTCTTGATAATGGTGGAGATGGATCTTGCTCTTTCTGTAAAGGATTGAAGGATGAAAAATCTTCTGATAATCCAGATAAAGCTATTATTTCTTTAAAAAATGAGCGTGAAACTTCTTATGCAGCGTATATTGCTGTACAAAATGAGTTAGTAGCCGCTTATAATACTTTAAGAAATAGAAGAGCTTTAGAAGTTGGACCTAAGAAAGGGTTTCGTGATATGGATTTTATAACTATGCAAAAAAACTACAAAGATGTTAAGTGGTATGGTAATAAAGCTAAACTTAAAAAACTTATTGACAAAATCAAGTTAGAAATACCTCAAAAGCTTTCTGAAGTAGTTAACTAATTTAGAATTTTAAACACAATTAAAAATTATGTCTAAATTTAAAAAGAAAAAAGGTGGAGGATTACCTCCAATCAATACAGCCGCTTTACCGGATATTGTTTTTATGTTGTTATTCTTCTTCATGGTTGCTACTGAAATGAGAGAAGATACTCTTAAAATTAAAAACTCTATGCCTGTAGCAGATCAGGTTGAAAAATTGGATAAAAAAAATCCTGTGAGTTTCATTTACATGGGAAGTCCAAAAGAAGAATACAAAAAATTAGGTACTCAAGCTAGAATTCAGTTAAATGATAAGTTTGCAGATGTAGATGAGGTTATTGCCTTTATAGGAGCTGAAAGAGCTGCTTTAAGAGAAGAATTAGTTCCTTTCTTAACCGTATCGTTGAAGGTTGATAAAGAATCTAATATGGGTATCGTAGGAGATGTTAAGCAAGAGCTTAGAAAAGCTAATGCTTTAAAAATTAACTATGCAACCGGTACTGGTGATGCAACATCAAATATGTAGTAAGTAATCTTAATTTGTTAAATATTAAAAGGTAAGGTATCCGTAATTTGGATGCCTTTTTTATACGTGGTATTTAAAGAGTCGTTTATTTATTATCTTGGTATCTAATTAAGTGTATAGATAAGTGAAAAAGTTTTTTGTAATAGTTTTTATAGTCTTTTCTGCCAATTTAATTGGTGGTCAAAACAATGTTGATTTTAAAGAAGTCGATGCTTTGTATAGAGAAGATCAATTTTACGTTGGAGCAACCTATAATTTATTTGGAAATAAACCTAATGATTTAAAACAAAGCGGATTTTCTCTAGGGTTTCATCTTGGGCTTATTAGAGATATGCCAATCAATAAAAATAGGGATTTGGCATTAGGAGTTGGTTTAGGATATTCAACAAATTCGTTTAATAACAATTTATTAGTTGAAAAAAATAAAGTCGATTTTAATTATAGCATTATAGATGAAAGTGTTTTATCATTTTCTAAAAATAAACTAACTCAACATTTAATTGAATTGCCTATAGAGTTTAGATGGCGAAGTTCTAATGCATCTGAATATAGCTTTTGGCGTGTTTATATAGGCTTTAAATTAGGGTATGTAGTTAGAAATTCAACCAAATTTGTTGGAGATACAGGAGATGCTAAATATGTAAACATTAAAGATTTTAATGATTTTCAATATGGACTAAGTTTAAGTTTAGGTTATAATACCTGGAATATATACATGTATTATGCACTTAACCCTGTATTTTCTAAAAATGCAAAAATAAATAATCAAAATATTGATATAAATGCCATTAAGGTAGGGTTGATGTTCTATATATTATAAGTAGTATAAAAAGAATTATGGTGTTTTTTTTGTAGTTAATTTATATAATTGTGAATTTAAAAATGATAATCTAATACTAAATTTGGATTCGCGAAAGAATTAGCTAGCAAAATTCGAATTACACAATTCTTTACAAAACTTATCAACTAAAGAGAATGTTTCTGTAACTTTAGAGTAGATTATTATAGATTGATTTTCATGAATTTAACTTACTCGAAATCCATCTTTTTTACTACAAAAAATCGGCTAAATATTAATTGAGTTCAGGTTATTATTTACAGATTTAATGGCGATTTTAAATCTAATCCTGAAATCGAGATTTGAGTAGTATTAAATAAAGAAGGTAAACTGGGAGGCTTTTTTATGAAACCGTGAAACGATAAACTATAACCAATTGGGTATAAGTATAAACTGTGGTATTAGTCCAACTGAAAAACCTACAATTAGCTCATTAAAAGTATGTGCGTTAAGATGCAATCTTGATGTTGCAATGGCTCCTGTTAAAAAGAAAATTATAGCAATTATTCCATTAATATTTATGCTAAAATGTACACTTAAGGCTATAAAAAACATAAGAATACCAGCAATTGATATCATGTGAATACTTGCCTTAAAATTTATTATGGCTAACGCTAAACATATTGTACTTGATATTAAAATACCAATAAAAAAATAGTAAAGTTCAATAAAGTCTATAGGTGTAATAACACGTAATAAGATTAAAACAATTATAATAATATTTATAGCCAATGGTAAAATACGTTCATTAGTATTTTTTAAATGTATAGAGCTAATTTTGCCTAATGTTTTTAGTAGAAAGAATATTAATATAGGCAAAAGTACCGTAAGTATAAAAACGAAAACTACCTTGGCTTGTATAAAGCTACTTTCTATATGCCTTGGAGTTATAGAGAAATAGATGACAACCCCAATAAATGGTATTATCAATGGGTGAAATAAAAATGAAATACTTTTAAGTATATAATGTTTCATTATATCTTTTTACGTAATCTAGCCACAGGGATATCCAACTGCTCTCTGTATTTTGCTACTGTACGCCTAGCAATAGGATATCCTTTTTCCTTTAAAATTGAAGCCAAATTTTCATCTGTTAAAGGTTTTTTTTTATTTTCATCATCAACAACAGTTTCAAGTATTTTTTTTATCTCCCTTGTTGAAACATCTTCACCTTGATCATTTTTCATAGATTCAGAGAAAAATTCCTTTATTAATTTTGTTCCGTAAGGCGTATCTACATATTTACTATTGGCAACTCTAGAAACCGTAGAAACATCCATTGAAATTTCATCAGCGACATCTTTTAGAATCATTGGTTTTAGCATGCGCTCATCACCAGATAAAAAATAATCTTTTTGATACACCATAATAGCACTCATAGTTACAAACAAGGTTTGTTGACGTTGTTTTATAGCTTCAATAAACCATTTTGCAGCATCTAGTTTCTGTTTAATAAATATAACGGCATCTTTTTGAGATTTAGACTTGTCTTTAGTGTCTTTGTACCCTTTAAGCATGTTGTTGTATTCTCTTGAAACATGAAGTTCGGGAGCATTTCTACCATTAAGAGTTAGTTCTAATTCACCTTCAACGATCTTTATAGCAAAATCTGGTACAACATGTTCTACTATTCTATTGTTTCCAGCATAAGAACCTCCAGGTTTTGGGTTTAAGTTTTCAATCTCTGAAATAGCATCTTTTAATTGTATTTCTAAAATATCAAATTTTTGAAGTAATTTTTTATAATGTTTTTTAGTAAAATGATCGAAAGCATTATCTATAATATTAATTGCTAACTCAATATCTGCATTCTTTTCTTTTCTATGCAATTGGATACTTAAACATTCTTGAAGATTTCTGGCACCAACACCAACAGGATCTAATTGATGTACGATTTTTAAAACATATTGAATTTTATCCTCAGTAGTATATACGTTTTGGGTGAATGCTAAATCATCCATTATGTCTGATAGGTCTCTTCGAATATAACCACTTTCATCAACACTTCCAACTAAAAATTCAGCAATATCACGTTCTTCGTCGTTTAGTCTATAGGTGTTTAATTGATTGACTAAAGATTGTGTAAACGATGTTCCTGCTGCATAAGGGATAGTTTTTTCATCATCATCTGCACTGTAATTATTTACCTGTGTTCTATAATCCGGAATTTCATCATCGCTTAAATATTCATCAACATTAATGTCATCGGCATTTATAGAATCATTTTCTGCAAAATCATCTGTAGAATTATCTAGGTCTGAATCTAACTCAGAATCAATCTTTTCTTTTCCGCTGTCTAAAGCAGGATTCTCTTCTAGTTCTTGCTTTAAACGCTGTTCAAAAGCTTGTGTAGGCAACTGTATCAATTTCATTAATTGAATTTGTTGTGGCGACAGCTTTTGCGATAATTTAAAATGTAAATGTTGTTTAAGCATGTTTTGATTTAAGGTTGTTTTCAAAGATAAAAAAAGGAACTAGCTTTCCAAATTCATAGCAAACTTGTGGTTTTAAAATTTATTTTCTAAAATTCTGCATTTTGGGGTGTTCTAGGAAACGGAATAACGTCTCTAATATTGTCCATTCCTGTAGCAAACATGACTAAACGTTCAAACCCTAATCCGAAACCAGAATGTACAGCAGTTCCAAACTTGCGTAGGTCTAAATACCACCAAAGCTCTTTTTCGGGAATGTTTAATACTGCCATTTTTTCTTTTAAAATATCTAATCGTTCTTCACGTTGTGCACCGCCTACTATTTCTCCAATTCCTGGGAAAAGGATATCCATGGCTCGTACAGTTTTGCCATCTTCATTTAAACGCATATAAAACGCTTTGATATCTGCTGGGTAATCAAATAAAATTACAGGACATTTAAAGTGCTTTTCTACAAGAAAACGTTCATGTTCACTTTGTAAATCTGCTCCCCATTCGTTTATAATATATTTGAATTTCTTTTTCTTGTTTGGTTTACAGTTTCTTAAAATATCAATAGCTTCAGTATAGCTAACGCGTTTAAAATTATTTTCGGTTACAAAATTTAATTTTTCAATTAAGCTTAATTCACTTCGTTCAGCTTGCGGTTTATTTTTTTCTTCATCCAATAATCGCTTATTTAAAAAGCCTAAATCTTCACGATTATGTTCTAAAATATAAGAGATAACAGATTTCATGAAATCTTCAGCTAAATCCATATTACCAGCCAAATCCATAAATGCAACTTCTGGTTCAATCATCCAAAATTCAGCTAAATGTCTAGATGTATTTGAGTTCTCAGCTCTGAATGTAGGGCCAAAAGTATATACTTTACCTAAAGACATAGCGTAGGTTTCTGCTTCTAATTGTCCAGAAACAGTTAGATTGGTTTCTTTTCCAAAAAAATCTTGAGAATAATCAATTTTACCATCTTCAGTTAAAGGCGGGTTTTTAGTGTCTAAACTAGTAACTTTAAACATTTCTCCCGCACCTTCTGCGTCACTACCTGTGATAATAGGAGCATGCATATAGTAAAAACCATTTTCGTTGAAATATTTATGGATGGCAAAAGAAAGCGATGATCTTAAACGCATTACTGCACTAAAGGTGTTTGTTCGCGTTCTTAAATGTGCATTTTCTCTTAAAAATTCAAAAGAGTGTTTTTTAGGCTGAATAGGGTAGGTCTTTTGATCTGAATCTCCTAATATTTCAATGCTATTTACATTAATTTCTACGGTTTGCCCATTTCCTTGACTTTCAATCAATTCTCCTTTTATATGAACTGCTGCACCGGTTGTAATACGCTTTAAAAGTGTTTCGTCTGTGTTTTCAAAGTCTACCACACATTGAATATTGTTTAAAGTAGAACCATCATTCAGGGCTATAAATCTATTAGCTCTAAAGGTTCTTACCCATCCTTTAATTTCAACGTCGGTTAAGGTAATATTTTGTGATAATAATTCTGATACAGTATATGATTTCATAAGTGTTATTGCGTTATTTGTAAATAAAACCAATAAAATTTGTGGTATGTCAAATATAAATAATCTTCAAGAGTTTATATCTCAAAATTGAGAATTATAAACTTGAAATTAACAAGAATTTAAGGATGTTATGAAAAAAAAGGAAACTATTCTGTTGTTTCGTTTTCTTCAGGTATAATGTTTATACTTGGCTTCTTTAATACCTCCTTATTTGCAATCTTTCTTTCTAAAGATAATAGTAAAGAAGGTAATAAAAGTAAGTTAGATAACATAGCAAATAGAAGTGTAGCTGAGACTAAAGCTCCTAGAGCTACTGTACCGCCAAAACTTGAAATGGTGAACACAGAAAAACCAAAGAAAAGTACAATTGATGTATAGAACATACTCACGCCTGTTTCTCTTAAAGCACCATAAACAGATGTTTTAATTTTCCAATTATTAGCTAGCAGCTCTTGCCTATATTTTGCTAAAAAGTGAATGGTATCGTCTACAGATATTCCAAAAGCGATACTAAAAACGAGTATTGTTGATGGCTTTATAGGAACACCAATGTATCCCATAAGTCCTGCTGTAATAACTAAAGGTAGTAAATTTGGGATAAGTGAAACAATAATCATTCTTCCTGATCTAAACATGTAAGCCATGAATAAGGATATAAGAAAAATGGCTAAGGATAGGGAAATAGCAAGGTTTTTAACCAAGTATTTTGTGCCTTTTTGAAATACTATCGCACTTCCTGTTATAATAACATCAAATCTGCCTTCAGGAAAAACTTTATCTATTTTTATTTTAAGGTTTTCTTCAATACGCTCCAT
This sequence comes from uncultured Algibacter sp., assembly GCA_938003745.1. Taxonomy (GTDB): domain Bacteria; phylum Bacteroidota; class Bacteroidia; order Flavobacteriales; family Flavobacteriaceae; genus Postechiella. The sequence goes on along the minus strand of CALKXS010000181.1, from coordinate 18,376 downwards.
TTTGTCTGTACCAACATCTTTCATAAAGGTTGTTATACGGGCGTATTGTCCTGTACTATCAACAAAATTGCTAAGCATGTCTGTTTTAGAAGTAGAGTTTTTAGCATAAGAAAGAATAAAACTATTCTCTTGAGTTGTTGGTAATTGGTAATATTTAGGATTGCCATTATAATAAGCTTGTTTTGAGTATTTAACCAAACTTACAACAGATACGGGTTTAGATAATTCTGGAGTTTCTATAATTAAGTCTTCAAGCTCGTTCATTCGCTTTAGCGTAGAAAGTTTCATAACCCCTTTTTTACGCTTAGTATCTACCATGATTTCTACAGGCATGATACCATTAAATTCTTCTTCAAAAAATCGGATATCATGAAAAAACTCTGCGTTTTTTGGCATGTCTTCAATTAAACTTCCAGAGATTTTAATTTGATAGATTCCTATAATACTTAAAACTAAAAGAATAATAGAAGAGACATAAATAGTAATGCGTCTGTGTCTTACCATTTTTTCCATCCAGTTAACAAAGCCACCAACCCATCGTCTGTTTAGATGTTCTAAATGCCTATCTTTAGGATAAGGTAAAAAGGTGTAAACAATAGGAATTATAAGTAAACATAAAATAAAAATGGCAAGAATACTAAGTGATGCAACAATTCCAAATTCTTTTAGTAATTTACTTTCAGTAAGTATAAAAGTAGCAAAACCAGATGCGGTAGTTACATTGGTCATTAAAGTAGCATTACCAATTTTACTAATAACTCGTTGAAGTGATTTTACTTTATTACCATGTAATTTAACTTCATGTTGATATTTATTAATAAGAAAAATGCAATTAGGAATGCCAATGACAATAATTAATGGAGGAATTAATGCTGTTAAAACACTTACTTCATATTTTAAAAGACCAATAATTCCTAATGTCCAAGCAACACCAATGCATACAATTACAAGAGATATAAACGTTGCTCTAAACGATCTAAAAAAGAAAAGGAATATTATGGAAGTAACTAATAATGCTCCTAATACAAACAGATTAATCTCATCAATAATATTTTGAGAATTCATTGTGCGTATATAAGGCATTCCAGAAACTCTAACATCTAAGTTTGTCGTTTTTTCAAAAGTCGAAATTAAAGGCAGAAATTCTTTAAGTATAAATTCTTTTCTAGTAGATGTATTTACAATAGACTTATCTAGATAAATTGCTGTTCTAATTGTTTTTGTTTCACTATTAAACAGAAAGTTATCATAAAATGGATATTGTTTAAAAAGCTCGTTTTGCAACAATTGAATTTGCTTAATAGATTGAACAGAATCTTTTATAAAAGGTTCTAATGCAAATTTTTTATTCTTGGGATCTTTAACTAATTTTTGTAAATCTTTTATAGATACTACAGATTCAATAGGTTTAAAACTTTTAAGTTTATCTCCCAGATTATTCCAAGCATTTAACTTTTCTACCGAAAATAATGTTGAATCTTTAATTCCAATTATTATAAGATTACCTTCTTCACCAAATCGTTCTAGAAATTTATTATAAGTAACATTAACCTCATGGTCATCTGGTAGCATATTTGCTTCAGAATTACTGAAACGCATATAGTCCCATTGTGTACTAAACAGAAAAGTAATTATAACTATTCCAATAAGAATAATTACTTTGTTACGAAGAATAAGTCTAGCAGTAACATCCCAAAAAGCTGCGGTAAAGAGTTTAAACATACTTTAATTAAAAAAGATACGCAAAGGTAGAAAAAACCAACGTATTAGATAAGTCTAATTGTGGTAATAATATGGTTTTTATTTTATTAGACAAAATCTAAGCCATTTTTAGTACAAGCTCGATTTACAAAGTTATTAGATTACAAATAACTTTATTTAGACCATTTGTTATGCTATCTGTTAATTTATTTTTGTACACAAAAATTAGAATATATAAAATGAAATTTTTTTTATGGTCTTGTTTAATGAACTAACTATGATTATTTAAATATTATAAGTTAAAAAACTGAATTTTTTGGCTTAATGCTAGTTCTATTATTAGCATTTAATTGCTCAAATGATTGTGAAAACGAAGTTGTTTCTAAAGAAGAAGAAAAAGCTTCAAAAGAGGAAACGAACACACCACTTGTATGTGAGGGACTTAAACAAACAGCACTTGCTTTGGTTGATAAAAGTGTAGAGTCAGTAGCAAATGAAGCTGATAAATGTTCTGTGTTTTTAGAGGAAAATGGGTTGATAATAATGGAAGCAGGAAATACCAAATCTGATTATGGAAAACGGGTTTTTGGTAATGCCGAATTAACTCTAAAAGATAAAGATGCTTCAGATATTCATACTACTATCAAGCTGAAAAAGATTAAAAAGATACTGGGTATTTAAGATTTGCCTAAGTTTGGGGTAAAGAAGAAGATAAATCACCTTTATCATGTACTTTCAAAATTAAAAATGAAAGAATATATAGATTGTTTATTAGAAACTTAAAAGAATTAAATGAAGAAAGAGACAAACATAACGACTGCTTTATTAGAATGGAAGGTGATTTTGAAGTTGGAGAAGTTGATGATTGTGTAAATACCAAAATCTGATTTTTTTACAATCATCAAAATTAGATGTTTTAAAACATGATAGTAAGTTTTTTGAGAACATCAAACGAAAAATGATCTCCAATAGAAAAATGTGATGCGCATGGTGTTCGCTTTAAATCTTGGGTAACATATAATTTTAAAGCAAATGAGACATTATACATTAGTTATTTCTAGAAGGTCTTCAAAATACTATATAGATCGTATATTATTATTAAATATTCATAAATATACATTTTGGAGAGTTTTCTAATTATGTGAATAATGCAGTGCAAAACAAATTTGAATAATAATCAATACATCTATAAAATATACAACCCTACAGATAGCTCTGTAAGTTTTTTATAGCGTTAGATTAAAAGTGAATTTTAGTGCCATGTTATCATCAATTCTAGGAAGGTGATATGCTCCATAACGATAAGTAAAACTCAAACCAAAACCAAAAAGTAGTTTATTAAGTTCTAGTCCAGATTCTGTATACCCTTTTTCTAACGATTCAAAATTGATGCCTTGGTGGCGCTCAATATTATCCACACCTCCAATAGCATATCTAGAAATAAATACCAGTTGGGGTTTAAAACGCTCTGTTATTTTGAAAGGTTTTAAAGCGTGTTTAAATTGAAATGTTGTGAATTTATCTGAAAAGAACTCATTAAAAAACATGGTCTCAAAACTATTGATTCCTGCTACAGAAAAACGACGAAATATAGTCTCTTTATTGATATTGTTAGGATAAGCATGATATAAATGAGTTAATGGAATATCTCCATTAGAAATTCCAGAAATTAAGGTGAATTCTGATTTACTTTTGTTTTTATGATCAATCTTATGAAAAGCCTTGAAATCTAATTTAGAAAGGTTAAAATCACTGTTTAAGATTCCTTTATAACTTTTGGTATATTGTATTGTGAATTTGGGATAACCAATTTTTATTTCCTTTAAGTTTCCATGTTCATTTCGTTTAAAAATACTTAAAGGACTCCATTGCAATGCTAATTTAGTTGTACTAAGCCTAAATGTATTAAAGCCATTGTTATCTAATAAAAAGGTGTAGGTGTACGTTGGAGATATATTACTTATACCAAATTCTATTTCACTAGCAATTTTTGGAATTAATTGATGTTCTATAGATAAAGTTCTTTTTATGTGTTTGTGGAACAAACTTATATTTAAAAGTCTAGGTTCAAAAAATTGAAAAAAACGTTTGTCAGTTAAGAAATTAGAACTTCCTGTTTCTTGTAGGTCATCAGTATAAGAAGCTTTAATCCATGTATTTGTTCTTTTTGAAACTCTATAGGCTGTTCCAATACTGTACTTGAATTTGGCATCTCTAAACCCATAAACACCAAAACCGTTTATTTTAAAGTTTTTTGAAAACGTATCGGTAGTTATACCTCCTAGACCAGTTCTTAGCGCTTCGTATTGGTTGTATTTTATTAGATATCTTAAATCGAAATTAAAATATTTAGTTGGCAAGTATCCGTTACCTAAATGTTTTACAAAATGACTTTTTTCTGTAGAATCTTGTTTAATATCAAAATATTTACTCGCACCGTATTGTGCATACACCAAATTAGTAAGAATAAAAAATAAAAATGCAATACAAAATTTAGACATTAATATACGTAAGCTAGGGTTAAGAAAAGAAAAGCGACATATTTGTCGCTTTCTTAATTTATACAGTCATGATTTCTTTCTCTTTTAAAGCAAGTGTATAATCTATCTTCTTAACGTGAGCATCAGTCATTTGTTGCACATCAATCTCTGCATTTTTTTTGATGTCTTCAGATGCATCTTCAGATTTTTTAATATCGTTATTAGCGTCTTTACGCGCGCTTCTAACACCAACTTTAGCATGTTCAGCTTCAGCTTTAGCTTGTTTAGCTAAATCACGTCTACGTTCCTCTGTTAAAGCAGGTACATTTATAATAATAAGATCTCCATTATTCATTGGGTTGAAACCTAAGTTAGCTAGCATGATACCGCGTTCAATTTCTTGAAGCATGTTTTTCTCCCAAGGTTGAACTGTAATTGTTCTACCATCTGGTGTACTTACATTGGCAACTTGACCAAGTGGAGTTTGAGACCCATAATAATCTACCATAACACTACCTAGCATTGAAGGACTTGCCTTTCCTGCTCTAATGTTTAAAAGTTGCTTTTCTAAATGCTTTTGAGCATTGTCCATAGCCTCTTTAGTAGAATCTAATATAAATTGTATGTCTTCGTTCATTGTTTTTAATTTTAAAATAAATTAATGTTCAAAAATCGAACCAATTTTTATATGTTAACTTCTGTACCAATACATTCTCCAGAAACTACTTTAAGTAAGTTTCCTTTTTTGTTCATATCAAAAACAATAATTGGTAATTCATTTTCCTGACTTAATGTAAAGGCAGTTGTGTCCATTACTTTTAAACCTTTGCGTAAAACATCATCAAAAGAAATTTGATCAAATTTAATAGCGTTAGCATCTTTTTCAGGGTCGGCAGTATAAATACCATCAACGCGAGTTCCTTTTAAAATAACATCAGCTTCAACTTCTATGGCTCTTAAAACTGCAGCGGAATCTGTTGTGAAATAAGGGTTTCCTGTACCTCCTCCAAAAATTACAACACGGCCTTTTTCAAGATGTCTCATAGCCTTTCTTCTAATAAAAGGCTCAGCAACTTCATTTATTTTAATAGCAGTTTGTAATCTTGTTGGAATATCGGCATCTTCTAAGGCGCCTTGTAAAGCTAAACCATTTATAACAGTAGCCAACATACCCATATGATCTCCTTGAACGCGATCCATGCCTTTACTAGCACCAGAAACACCTCTAAATATGTTTCCACCGCCTATAACAACGGCAACTTCTACACCTTTATCGGTAATGGTTTTTATGTCTTGAGCATATTCGGCTAGTCGTTCTGGATCTATACCGTATTGGCGATCACCCATTAAGGCTTCACCAGATAGTTTAAGGAGTATTCTTTTATATTTCATAGGTTGTTTATGATATCTCCACAGATGTGGAAACAAAAGTTTAGCAAAGCTACATAATTTTTTTATTTTTTTTGGATGTATTAATAGTTATACCAAGCAATGTTTTAAATATGGTAAAATGCTTTTGGGCGGTTTTTTACGAAAAATAAAAACCGAGTTATTCACTGTATCTTTTTAAAAGGTCTTTCTTAATAATTTATAGCAAACTATTTGTCAATTTTCAGTTTTGCATGAATCTCTTGTTTTGTTAATTTTAAAAAGGATGCCGTTTCTATCTCTCCTGCTGCTTATCCGATAAAAACTGTACAACTAAAAACGACTTGACTTGTGTGCATAAAAAAAACCACTATTCAATAAAGAATGGTGGTTTTATATTATAATTTTCGCGAAAACGAAAGAATTTTAGGTTTATCCTAAAGCAACACGTTTAAATCCAGTTAAAGAAACATCACCGTAAGATGTTACGTATTTAGCAACGTCGATTTTTTCATCTTTGATAAACTTTTGATCTAATAAACATTGTTCTTGATCTAAAGTTGTATTATCAGAAACAAAACGTTCCATTTTGCCTGGTAAAATTTTATCCCAGATTTTTTCTGGTTTACCTTCTGCAGCTAATTGTTCTTTAGCACCAGATTCGGCTTTAGCCAAAGCTTCAGGAGTTAATTGAGCCATAGAAATATACTGAGGTACATTTTTTAGTGTTTTACCTAAACGACCTAATTCAATATTATCTTTTTCAATTACAGCTATTCTAGCTTCAGTTTCAGAAGCTATAAATGCAGGATCAAAATCTTTATAAGATAATGTACTTGCTCCCATAGAAGCAATTTGCATTGCAACATCTTTAGCTAAAACATCAGCTTTATCTACAGTAGAAGATAATCCTACTAAAGCAGCAATTTTATTAATATGTACATAAGTACCAACGTAAGCAGCTTCTAATTTTTCAAAACCATTGATTTCTAATTTTTCACCAACAACTCCAGTTTGCTCGATTAATTTTTCGGCAACTGTCATTCCTCCAAAATCAGCAGCTAAAAATGCTTCTTTAGAGTCTTGAGTTAAAGCGATATCAGCTAATTGATTAGCTAAAGCAAGAAAATTTTCATTTTTACCAACAAAATCAGTTTCGCAACCTAATACAATAGCAACACCAGCAGTGTTATCTGCATTAATTTTTGAAACAGCAGCACCTTCACTAGACTCACGGTCAGCTCTTTTCGCAGCCACTTTTTGTCCTTTTTTACGTAAAACTTCAATAGCTTTATCAAAGTTACCTTCAGCTTCAACTAAGGCTTTTTTGCAGTCCATCATTCCTGCTCCAGTAGCTTGTCTTAATTTATTTACTTCAGCTGCTGTAATTTTTACTGTAGTACTCATAGTATTTATAATTTAAAAAAGTCGTTCAATACATTTTCTGTAAAGAAAAGAACTAAACGACTTAATTGTATTGTGTTAATGTTATTTATTCTTCTTCTTCAGTAGCTACAGCCTTTGCAGGAGCTGGAGCTTTAGCAGCTTCTTTTGAAGCTGCACTAGCATCCTTCTCGTTTTGACGATCAGTTAAACCTTGTGCAACAGCATCAGCAACGTGTCCTAAAATTTTGTTAATAGATTTAGAAGCATCATCATTTGCAGGTATTACATAATCTACTTGACGTGGATCAGAGTTAGTATCTACCATTGCAAAAATAGGAATGTTTAATTTTTGAGCTTCTTTAATCGCGATATGTTCACGTTTAATATCAACAACAAATAAAGCACCTGGTAAACGAGTCATATCTGTTATAGAACCTAAGTTTTTTTCCAACTTAGCTCTTAAACGATCTACTTGTAAACGTTCTTTTTTAGATAATGTCATGAACGTACCGTCTTTCTTCATTCTATCAATAGTAGCCATTTTTTTAACAGCTTTTCTAATAGTAACAAAGTTAGTTAACATACCACCTGGCCATCTTTCTGTGATGTAAGGCATGTTAATTGACGCTGCTTTTTCAGATACAATATCCTTTGCTTGTTTTTTTGTTGCAACGAATAAAATTTTACGTCCAGATGCTGCAATTTTTGCAAGTGCTGCTCCAGCTTCGTCAATTTTAGCCGCTGTTTTATATAAGTTGATTATATGGATGCCATTACGCTCCATATATACGTAAGGTGCCATATTTGGATCCCACTTACGTGTAAGGTGTCCGAAATGTACACCTGCTTCAAGTAATTCTTTTACTTCTACTGCCATTTTGTAATAGTTTACGTTCTGTTGAATTAGCAATGTTCCTTAGCTTTTACACTTTTGGCTTCATTTAGATGCTAAACTAAATCCTGTTCTTTTAAAACTAGGACAACAATAACTTTTTAATTTTTGTTTTGATTTCAACACAATTGAGAAAACTGTAAAACAGATGCCCAATGGTGTTGAGGGTAATATTAACGTTTCGAGAATTGGAATTTCTTACGCGCTTTCTTCTGACCGAATTTCTTACGCTCTACCATTCTTGGATCTCTAGTTAATAAACCTTCTGGTTTTAATATTAGTCTGTTCTCTGTATCTAACTCACACATTGCGCGAGAAATTGCTAAACGAACAGCTTCAGCTTGACCTGTAATACCACCTCCATATACATTTACTGTAATATCAAAGTTGTCGTCATTGTTAGTCAAAGCTAATGGTTGTTTTACTTTGTACTGTAAAGTAGCAGTAGTAAAATAATTAGCTAAGTCTTTTTTATTAATTGTAATGTTCCCTTTTCCTGGGGCAATATAAGCACGAGCAACAGCCGTCTTTCTACGGCCAATTTTATGAATTACTTCCATGTTATTTAAATTCTTCTAAGTTTATTGTTTTTGGCTTTTGAGCTTCATGTTTATGAGCTGTACCAACAACAACTGTTAAATTACGGAATAAACTTGCACCTAATTTGTTTTTAGGAAGCATTCCTTTTACTGATTTTTCTACGAGTCTTGAAGGATCTTTTCCAAACAATTCTGTCGCAGTTAAACTTCTTTGACCACCTGGGTAACCTGTGTGACGGATATAAGATTTATCTGTCCATTTGTTTCCAGTCAAGTTGATTTTTTCTGAGTTGATAACAATAACGTTATCTCCACAATCAACGTGTGGTGTGAAGCTAGGTTTATGTTTACCTCTTAAAAGTTTTGCAACTTTAGAAGCTAAACGACCCAAAGATTGACCTTCAGCATCAACTAATACCCACTGCTTATCTACAGTAGCTTTGTTTGCTGAAATCGTTTTGTAGCTTAATGTGTCCACGTTTTTATTTATTTTTATTAAACATTCCTCTTAAAAAAGAGTTTGCAAATTTACGATTAAATATTTGATTACCAAATAGTGTAGCTACTTATTTTTAATCAGATTTATGTGTAGATTTTAAAGGCTTTTTTTTGAATATATTTCCACCTAACTTTTTTAAAATTAATATGTTTCGTTATCACTCCCTTTTATTAGTTTTGCGTTCTTTAAAACTATATTATGATTTCAGTTGATAATTTAGCCGTAGAATTTAGTGGGCACACTCTTTTTAGCGATGTATCTTTTACAATTAATGCTAATGATAAAATTGCATTAATGGGAAAAAACGGTGCAGGTAAATCCACAATGATGAAAATTATTGCAGGTGTTCAAAAAGGGACTCGCGGAAACGTAAGATGCCCTAAAGAGGCAGTTATAGCTTATTTACCACAACATTTATTAACAGAAGATAATACCACAGTTTTTGATGAAGCATCAAAAGCTTTTAGTCACGTATTTAAAATGCGTGATGAAATGGACGATTTAAACAAACAATTAGAAACACGTACCGATTACGAATCGGACGAATACATGAAACTTATAGAGCGTGTGTCAGATTTGGGCGAAAGCTATTATGCTTTAGAAGATGTTAATTATGATGCAGAAGTAGAAAAAGCATTAAAAGGTTTGGGTTTTAAACAGTCAGATTTTACAAGACGAACTAATGAGTTTAGTGGCGGGTGGCGTATGCGAATAGAATTGGTTAAAATTCTTTTGAAAAAACCAGACCTTATACTATTAGACGAACCTACCAATCATATAGATATAGAATCGGTAATTTGGTTAGAAGATTTTCTGCTAAATAAAGCGAATGCGGTTGTAGTTATTTCGCATGATAAAGCTTTTATCGATAATATTACCAATAGAACTATAGAAGTAACTATGGGTAAAATCTACGATTATAAAGCCAATTACTCACATTATTTACAATTACGAGAAGACCGTAGAGCACATCAAATAAAAGCATTCGAAGAACAGAAAAAATTTATTGCAGACAATCAAGCATTTATAGATCGTTTTAAAGGCACGTTTTCTAAAACAAATCAGGTGAATTCGCGAGAGCGTATGCTTGAAAAATTAGAGATTATAGAGATTGATGATGTAGATACATCGGCATTAAAATTACGTTTTCTAAAAACACAACGTTCGGGCGATTATCCTATTACGGTAAAAGAGGTTTCTAAATCTTACGAAGAACATGTGGTGTTTAAAGATGCGAGCATGTCTATTTCTAGAGGCGAAAAAGTTTGTTTTGTTGGCAGAAACGGAGAAGGGAAGTCTACCATGCTAAAAGCAATTTTAGGCGAAATTGATGTAGATGGCGAATGTGTTTTAGGGCATAATGTAAAGGTTGGTTATTTTGCACAAAATCAAGCAGCGTTATTAGACGAGGAATTAACAATTTTTCAAACGGTAGATGAAGTAGGCCAAGGCGATGTTAGAAAACAGATAAAGAATATTCTTGGTCGCTTTATGTTTAAAGGTGATGCTATAGATAAAAAAGTGAGTGTGCTTTCTGGTGGTGAGAAAACGAGATTAGCTATGGTTAAACTTTTACTAGAGCCTGTAAACTTGTTAATTCTCGATGAACCAACAAATCACTTAGATTTAAAATCTAAAGATATTTTAAAAGAGGCATTAATGAATTTTGACGGCACGTTAGTGTTGGTGTCTCACGATCGCGATTTTCTTCAAGGCTTATCTAAAAAAGTATTCGAATTTAAAGACCAACGTGTTATTGAGCATTTTGAAACCATTGATGCCTTCTTGGAGCGTAACCGTTTAGAAAGTATAAAAGCTATGGATTTGTAGATTGTAAACATATTGGGTATTACCCCGAAAAGGGGTCGGGCTTTTCGCAGTCGCTTTTTTGTGTTGCATAAGTGCAACAACACAAAAAGAGCTTCGACAAATGCTTCAATCCCTAATGCAGTTATCTGCTTACTTTATTCTTTAAATTGAAGGTTGTTTTGTTTTGGAGAGTATTCGCTTTGTTGCATGTACAAGCCAAAAGATAGTAAGTAGAGACTGAACTGAGCAATTAAAGTATATACATTGTTATAGTGCATTTGATAAAAACTGAAATATGATAAGAAACTATTGGAATGAAGAATGGAAAACTGTGGATTTTGACGATGTAATTGCCAAAAAAGAACAGTTCAAAATCTCAAATTATGGACGAATTTTAAACTGTAAAGGCGAAACCGAATTTGAAGTGATAAAATCATATATTAATGGATATCAAAGCCTTCCGCTGAAACAAAAACGGAATGGAAAATCGACCAGCAGATACGTGCATAAACTTGTGGCCGAACATTTCCTTGAGCAGAACGTTGGAATTTATGTCATCCACCTAAATTATGACAAAACTGACAATCGTGTGGAAAACCTAAAATGGGCAACGAAAAGAGAAAGGGAACTTCATCAATTTAACAATCCGAATTGGGAAAAAGTCGTTGAAAAAAGAGGAAAGAAAACTGGTAAATTGAGCGAAGGAAAAGTGAAAATAATTAAGCGCCAATTAAAAAATGATAAAAATCGAATCAACAAGATTGCTAAACGATTTGGTGTATCGGACACACAAATTCATAGAATAAAAAAAGGAGAGAATTGGAGTTCTGTAACTGAATATTAATGAAAAAAACGCACTAGAACACCGTGTATAATTAATTGCTAGATCACTACCGGTTTACGAAAATTTCGCTGGAATTTTATATCTGTGATTTGTTTGTTAACAGTGCTTTTTAATTAGTTCAGACGTTCATTGATATACTGAATACTTTATTTTTTGAGAGAAGGCAGATTGCTGACAGTCGGAAGCAAAAAATATTAGATGTTTATATTTATAATATTAGGATATATATATATTATCATGATTCTTATATTTTTCTCTAACTGATTTGAGTCTCGCATATTTTTATTTAGTAACACATAAGAACTTGCTTCATAATAAGCTCTATGTCCAAACGTTTCATAACCTATAAGTTAAGGAACGTGGTAAGTGTATAATCTAAATCTTTGATTGTTGTCATACCCTTCAACTTTATTAGCGTAAAAATCAATTGTTCTTGAGCTAATAAAAACCAAAACTAGCATTTGGAAACATCTTTAAAAGGAGGGGTATTACTTTAGCACAGGTTACTAGTATATTACCTACATCTCCTTTGTTAATAACTTTAGAATAACGATTGTTGCTTCTTTTATCTAATTTTATCGCAAAAAAGTCATTTTCATGAAGGCCTGCTGTTAAAACATAGTTTAATTTAGTTTTTGGAGAACGAAATGTATAGATATAACTCTTTAAATTATCTGTATTGTCATTAACTGGGTGAGTTTGAATAAAATTAAGATTATAGTCTTTAGAAGTTATTCTCATTAAGGCACTAGTAGAGGCTTAAAGTTTGAATTATGATGAACAACTTCACCTGGAGATAGCGCATGTTCAAGACTAACAGATTTAACTTCTTTTAAAGAAGCCTAGCCTAGTCTATCTCCTTTGCTTCTGTAAGTTCTTGTTTTCACAGAGCCTTCAGAATCTTTGCGTTTAGATAATTTGTTTTTAAAACTCCCATTTTTTAATTGTCGTAGTGTTATGACTACGATACAAATCTACAATAAGTGTACCAATGTTTGTCACTACAGTACCAACTTTATATCTATTGTTGCTGTTATGTTTATAGTTTTGCGATTAATAATCGCAATTCATTATAGATTTAATTAGTCGATAAATATATCGTCGAGTTACAAAATATCAACGATTTAAGCTAATATAATCGTGTTACATACCCGAAAACAAGCTAAAAGAGAAGGGGGGAGATAAAGAGATTTCAGTAAGTAAGTATAGTAAATACTTGGTTCAGTTTGTATTGCTACATAACGACTTAATATGAAATTGTTTTAATGTTTTATATCTGATGTTAAACGAAGGTAGTAGGAATTTTTCACGAAGTAAAGTGCTTGTTTTGGTTTGAGAAAGATTAAAATAATTGGCTGTAACTTATTATTAACGACTTGTTTATTTGCGTTAGGGATTGATGCGGCATCCTTTTTTTGTTTTAAAAAAAGATATAGCGGAAAGCCCGACCCCTGGGTAACGCCCAAATAACCTTATAAGTTTTCTATTGTCTTCTTTATAATGCTTAAGCTCTAATTTTTGACTATTTTTGCAGCGTTATGCAAGATTTAAAACTTTCAGATTGGTTACCTACCACAAATAAAGAGGTGAAGATACGCGGTTGGGAAGCACTAGACGTCATTTTGTTTAGTGGTGACGCTTATGTAGATCACCCAACATTTGGGCCTGCGGTTATTGGACGTATGTTAGAGAATTTTGGTTTACGTGTTGCCATTGTACCACAACCTAATGTTAATGACAATCTTCAAGATTTTGTTAAACTTGGTGCGCCAAAATTATTTTTTGGGGTAACGGGTGGCTGTATGGATCCTATGATTAGTAATTACAATGCTAATAAAAAGAAGCGTGATAAAGACGCTTATACGCCTAATGGAGATATTGGGTTTCGTCCAGATTACGCAACCTCTGTATATTCTAAAATTTTAAAGGATAAATGGCCAGATACACCTGTTTTAATTGGAGGTATTGAAGCATCATTGCGTCGTGTAACGCATTATGACTATTGGAGTGATAAATTATTGCCTTCTATTTTAGAAACCTCTAAAGCCGACATGTTGGTTTACGGTATGGGAGAGCAACCATTACGTGAAGTGGTGCGCTTGCTGCAAAAAGGTGTGCCTTTTAGTAGTATTACAACTATAATGCAAACAGCTGTTTTACTGAATAAAGATGCTAGAGTACCAAAAAACAGTAATTGGGAAGATGTTGAAATTGCTTCGCACGAAATTTGTTTAAAGGATAAGAAAAAATACGCCTCTAATTTTAAAGTGATTGAGCAGGAGTCTAATAAATTAGCTGCTAGACGAATTTTTCAAAGAATAGGAGAAAAGGTGTTGATGATAAATCCGCCATATCCAACCATGACAGAGAAAGAAATTGATGCCTCTTTCGATTTGCCATATACTCGATTACCACATCCAAAATATAATAAACGAGGGCCTATTCCGGCTTTCGAAATGATTAAGTTTTCCATTAACATTCACCGTGGATGTTTTGGAGGCTGTAGTTTCTGTACTATTTCTGCTCATCAAGGAAAATTTATTGCGTCTCGTAGTCAGGAATCTATTTTAAAAGAAGTAGATACGGTTGCGAATATGCCAGATTTTAAAGGCTATTTAAGTGATATTGGAGGTCCAAGTGCAAATATGTACAAAATGAAAGGGAAAATACAATCTATTTGCGACAAGTGTGTTGCGCCTAGTTGTATTTCGCCAGTAATATGTAGCAATCTTGATACGTCGCATAAACCGTTAACCGAATTATACCAAGCGGTTGATAAGCATCCGAAGGTTAAAAAATCGTTTATTGGTTCTGGAATTAGACACGATATGTTGGTTCCCGAATTTAATAAAAATGCTGATCCTAAAGAGTTAGACGATTATACGAAAGAAGTAATGACGAAGCATGTTTCTGGGCGACTAAAAGTTGCGCCAGAACATACTAGTGACCCTGTTTTAAAATTGATGCGTAAACCATCGTTTTCTTATTTTCACAAATTTAAAGAGCGCTTTGATAAGATTAATATTAAGAAGGGATTGAAGTTGCAACTCATTCCATACTTTATTTCAAATCATCCTGCCTGCGAAGTTGAAGACATGGCTAATCTAGCTGCCGAAACAAAAGACATGGGGTTCCAACTGGAGCAAGTACAAGGTTTCACGCCTACGCCTATGACAGTAGCTACCGTAATTTATTACAGTGGTTATCACCCGTACACCCTTAAAAAAGTAAATACGCCTATTACACGAAAAGAAAAAGATGAGCAGCACCGTTTTTTCTTTTGGTATAAAGATGAAAACAAAGCTTGGATAAAAAAGACGTTAAACAAATTGGGGCGTCAAGATTTATTAAAGGTGCTCTTACCTGAGAAATCTGAAAAGTGGCAAAAAAATAAACCTAGTGGTGAAGCAAAACATACTTTTGATGATGCTGTTCCTTTTAACAAAAGAAAGAATAAAGCTAGGTTTAGGTCTAAGAAGAAAAGGTGATAACTTTATTGAATATCGCTTTGCAGTAGTATCACTTTTTTAGATATAAATTCTTTAAAATTATTTTCTGAAGGATGTCCTATAAATGGGGTGAAAAAATGATCTTCTGTTGCATTTCTCCATATCATAGCATATGATATATTACTGCTTCTAATAGCTTTGTATAAATTTTCGGTCCACCAGTCATGTTGTGTTATATTTTCAAGACCAGTTTCTGTAAGCGCAAAAAGCATATTTTTTTCGTTTGCTATATTCTCAACAATGTTTAAACTTTGCAAAGCGTCTTGTAAAAATTTGTTGTTGCGATGATCATAAACATCAATTCCTAAAATGTCTACATAATTATCTCCTGGGTAGTTTTTTAAATATTCACCAGAGCTTGATACTTTATTAGGGGAATAGACATATATTAGATTGTGAACATTAAATTTTTCAGTAAGTATTGTAACGGTATCTTTATAAAGTTGTTTAAATTCAGCGGTTGTTCGCAAGCCTTCTCCCCAATAAAAGAAATCGCCATTCATTTCATGCCAAGGCCTAAATAAAATAGGTATAGGTCTTCCGTTCGTGTCTTTTAAGGAATTAAGAAATAGAGCTAACCTTTCTAGATAAGTAATGAAAGTTAATCGTTGAGAACCACCTTCTAACATTTCATGAACAACTTTAGTTCTGTCGAAAGAATTTCGTTTTGAAATAGGATTTGCAGCATGCCAGCTTATGGTTATAATACTTCCATTTTTATGAGCTTCTAAAATTGACTCTTTTCGACAATCTTTAACTATTGCTGGGTCGGGATTTAAGGGGTCTCTAAGATCAAGGCCTTCTAAATCAAAACCAATTATGGCAGGCCATTCTTTTGCTACTTTACGAAAATCACTTTTATCAGAATTTATATCAATTGCTCCTGTTCCTTGTTGTCCAAAAGCTATACCCTGTTGGGTAATTAGTTGTAATTTTGAATATAGGTCTTTAGCTTCTTGATTTAAGTTTGGATCTGCAAAAGTGGTATTAGTATTTATGTTTATAGGGTTTCTTATTGTGTTTGGGTCAAATAAATCAACATCATCATTTTGACAACTTATACCCATAAGGCTAATAATAAAAAGTTTAAGTATATTGTTTTTCATGAATAAGCATTGTAACTAATTTAGTAATGAGATATAAATATATGATATTTATTTTAAGGAATGGTATAGATTTCTGGATCTGGATAAAATGCTGCGATAGCAAACCAATAACTTACCACAGATTTAGAGGCTTGTAACGTTTGTGTGCTAGAAATGGCTTTTCCAAAAATAGACCATGTGTTTCCTGTATCATCTTTAAAAATAGAGCCTTCAGATTCATTTAATTCGTATGTAAAGGTTGAGTTCAGGTATTCTGAAGTTAATTCGAAAGCGTTAATGATATTTTCGTTTCCAACAATTAAATAGTTTTTACCATTGAAAGTCTCTTTTATTGCTTTTCCGTTATTAAAATCGGAAAATTGATATACTTTAGAAATACCGTTATCTAAAATAGCATATACTCTGTCTTTATTTGGTAGGGCTGAATTGATTATTGCAGGCCTGAAAATAAAACGATTATTATTTGTAGAATAATCGCCGTATGGAGATGTGCCATAGGTTCTAGAAAATCCCGTTTGAGTGTTCAAGACTTTAGTTTCTGGATAAAGCGATTTCCATGTTTTCCAATCGGTTTCAACAACATTTAATAAGGTTGGTTTGTCACCAATAAGTTGTCCATTTACGCATTCTAACCGAAATTGAGACCAATTACTATCTGTGTTTCTGTCGTACATAATTAGATTAGCGTCGTAAAGTAATCCAGAAACTCCAAAAGTGCTTCTTACTCCATTAGTTTTACTTTCCCAAGCAAATGCTGTTCC
The DNA here is from genome assembly GCA_938003745.1 of uncultured Algibacter sp. GTDB lineage: Bacteria > Bacteroidota > Bacteroidia > Flavobacteriales > Flavobacteriaceae > Postechiella. Next base: position 1,482 of record CALKXS010000181.1, on the reverse strand, counting down.
TGTTAAGGGGCAGTAATTAAGTGAGAAAAAATCATCTCCAATGTTGTCATTAGTAACTTCATGCCAATCCATCACAATATGTGGATAGGCTTTTGCCTCGTTATTTTTTACAATACCAATAACAAGATCGTTATCATTTAAAAAACTAGCATCTACTGCCGCAACAAAGTTTGGGGCATCTATTGATGGTATTCCGTCTTTTCCAGGACCTCCATCTCTTATTTCGCTAACAGGAATTAACCAAGGACCACTATTTTGATTTTGTTGACTTTCGTTTCCATTTGAATCATTAGAACTACAAGAGGTTATAATTAATAGTAAGCATAAATTTAAAACATGTTTTTTCATAGTATTTAGTTTAAATATGGAAGTATATTTTTAGACCTAATTTTAAAAAGTAAGCCTGTGGTTATTCTATAGGTTGGTGTTAATTGTGTGCCATCTACGTTGTTGTAAATAGGAAGTTCTGCTTTTATTGAAAAAGCTAAACGTGGAGTAATATTTATGGAAGAATTTGGAATTATTGATAGCCAATTACCTCCGGTATTGTCTAAATCAAATCCACCAATTTGATCTAATTGCGCATCTCTATATTTAATAGAGAAACTAGGGTTTATTAAAGTTTTTAAGAATGTGAATTGGTCTGAAAAACTTAAAAATACTTGAAACTCATTACCAAATTTGTAAGTTGTACTTTCAAAGTAAGAATCATTGGTTCCTGTACTTCTATAGATGCCTCTAAGCGAGTAAGACAATGAAGGTCTAAAATTGAAACTTGAAGAAAATGAACCTAAAAATATAGCGTCCCAAGCATTGCTTCCTGGTTGTAAATCTGCATTTAGAGTAATGTTTTGATTGTTAGTTTCTGTTGAAGATCCTAGGGGGGGTAGCTCCTAGTCCAAATTGGAGTGAGCCGCTTTTTCCTAAAAGTTTTGAAAATAGATTAGATATATCATATTTCAGTAATAAAACTGCATCTCCAATTCCAGATGTTTGGTCTAAGTTTTCATTACCAAATTGTGAAATGTTTCTTCGTTGGTTAACCCAAGTTAGTAAGCCTTCAACCGAAAAATTACTACTTATTGCATAACTTGTATTTAGTAAAAGAGAATGTGTAATGCGAAGCCTAGAATCATCATCTAGTTTTTCTGTGCCATTATTTAAGGTGTTTAAGTTGTTATAGTCATAACTTATCCCAAATTGAAATGTGCCTTTTTCTAATATAGGAAGATCAATGTTATTAGATAAAGGAATACCACCAGAACAACAGGTTTGGGAATTACAACCTAAGGCATAAATAGAAAGAATGCTTAATGAAATAGAAACCTAATTGATTTAAAATTTTTTGAATATCCGTAATTAGGCATAATTATAAAAAAGACTTATTTTAGATAAAAAAATAAGGATGAATATTTTCAGTTTTACAGCCCATTTTGATGGTGAGGAGTCCTGTCGTAATCACTTTAAGGCAGAGCGAGATAA
>CALKXS010000180.1 GCA_938003745.1 uncultured Algibacter sp. | reverse complement strand
ATACCCTTTATTCATACCATTACTTCGGATAATGGAAAAGAATTTACCAACCATAAAGCTATAGCAGAAGAATTAAATATCGATTTTTACTTTGCCAAGCCCTACCACAGTTGGCAAAGGGGAGCAAACGAAAATTTAAATAGCTTAATAAGACAGTATTTCCCGAAAGAATCTAACTTTGATAACATCAAAATCCAACAGGTAAATGATGCCATTGAAAAATTAAATAATAGACCCAGAAAAAGATATAACTTCTTAACAACTAATCAAAAGTTTAATGAATTTATAATTCAAAACTCTAGTGTTGCCTTTATAACTTGAATCCACCTTATAATAAAAACATTAAACAAGAAATCATGGTAATAAAAAAGGCATCCTATATAGAACGCCTTTTTTACTAACTAAATAATTTAACTAACTAACCAAAAATATGATTCAACATTCAAAAAGTTTAAAGTAACCACTCAATAAACCCTAATTTGAATGTTATTACAGACTAAACAATGATCATGCCAAACTGTAAAATCATTAAGCTATTTTGTAAAAAGTGGTGTGTTTTTTTTTGAAAGGCCAAAATTAAATTCTCACACTGTTATTTAACTTTAATTATAAGATATTTGTTTATTAAAATAACTCAATCCATTTATGAAAAACATTTCTATTTTAAGTCTTATTATATTACTAATTTTTATTTCTTGCGGCAAAGAAAACCACGAATTAACTGTTAAAACAACAATTAAAGGCTTACAAAAAGGTACACTTTACTTAAAAAAGATAGAGGATACCATTTTAGTTACTGTAGATTCTCTAATTATTAATGGAAACCAAGCTATAGAATTACACAGTAAACTGGAATCTCCAGAAGTTTTTGTTTTAGACTTAGATAAAAGTTCTAAAGAAGAAGAAAGAATAATCTTCTTTGCAGATAAAGGTATCACTGAAATCAATACAACTTTAAAAAACTTTGTATTTGATGCAAAAATTAAAGGATCTTCACAACAAAAAACTTATGAAGAATATAAATTAATGATGTCAAAGTTCACAAATAGAAATTTAGAACTAATAAAAGACAACTTTATTGCACAAAAAGAGAATGACACAGCCAAATTAAAAGAAATACAAAAAGAATACGATAACTCTATTAAAAGAAAATACTTATACACTGTAAATTTCGCCCTTAATAATAAAGACAGTGAAGTTGCTCCATATTTAGTATTAACAGAAATTTATAATGCAAATTTGAATTTATTAGACACTATTAATAAAATGCTAACACCAAAGGTTAAGGCTTCTAAATATGGAAAAGATCTTCAATCTTATATTGATGAAATAAAACCTAGAAAATAGATATATAATCTTAATCTATAAAAACAAAAAAACCTTTCAAATTGAAAGGTTTTTTTGTTTTTATAGAGCCGATGGAGGGACTCGAACCCACGACCTGCTGATTACAAATCAGCTGCTCTAGCCAGCTGAGCTACATCGGCATTTTTAAGAGTTTGCAAATATAATAGTAACAATTATATTTGCAAACTCTTAACAGTATTTTTTAACTTAATTTATTGATTTTTTCAATTAAAGCTCTTCCTTTAGCTTCTAAATCATTAATAACAGATTTAAAATGAGCTTTTTTATCTTCAACTTTTCTATTATTAACTTTTTCAATTAATTCATCAAAAGTTGCAATTGCTTCATCAATAATAGCCTCACTATCTTTTGTATCCTTATCTGTGTTTGCTAATTCCCAATTACAAACAGCTTCTATAATATCACCTAAAACATAATTAATATCTTTTTTTAGGTTTCTAACATTTGCCATAATTTTTATTTTTTATATTGATGCAAAAGTAATTAATTATTACTTATATTCTATCTTTATCAAGAAAATTCTATTTTTTACAATAGTAATCAAAACAACTTTTTCTACTAATTACCAGAGTACTTTACAAAATTACGAGGTGTTTCATAAAGTGTTATTTCTAAGTCTAAATCTGGATTAATTAACGGCTTAATCTTATTATATATTACCACAGACATATTTTCTGCTGTAGGGTTTAAATCTTTAAACTCTTTTAAATCGAGATTCAAATTTTTATGATCAAAAACGTCTTCAACTTCAGTTTTGATTATCTCTTTTAAAACCTTAACATCAACGACAAACCCTGTTACTTGATCTATATCTCCAGTAACGCTAACAATTAATTCATAATTGTGTCCGTGATAGTTTGGGTTATTACATTTTCCGAAGATTTCATTATTCTTATCATCGCTCCAATCTTTTCTATACAAACGATGAGCAGCATTAAAATGCGCTTTCCTACTTACTGTTGCTTTCATTGTTGTTAATGTGTTTATAGAATTTATGGAATATAATTTTAAACCATTCTGTATAAATATCTGGGTTCAAACTAATATCTGTTTTAACTGCTTCTATGGGCATCCATTTCCAATCTGCAACTTCATCTAAATTAATAGAAGGTTCATCATTAGAATACCCTATTAAAACGTGATCATATTCATGCTCAGTTAATCCATTATCAAAAGGTGCTTTATAAATGAATGACACAGATTCTTCTAAGTCTGCAACAAAGCCCATTTCTTCTTGAAGCCTTCGTCGTCCTGCTTCAATATTTGTTTCACCATCTCTTTGGTGACTACAACAAGTGTTAGTCCATAATCTTGGTGAATGGTACTTATCTAATGCACGTTGTTGTAGCATCAATTCATTATGATCATTAAAAATAAACACAGAAAATGCTCTGTGAAGTATAGCTTTTTCATGAGCTTCCATTTTTGGCATTAATCCAATCTGCTCATTCTTATCGTTTACAAGAATAACTTGTTCTTCTTTCATAGTTACACAAAAATACAAACAAATTATAAATTGAGAACTGATGTCTATAATAAATTAAAAAGCACCTAACTATATTAGGCGCTTTTCATTTTTATAATAAATGAGTTAATCAATCATTTAATTTATTTCAACAAATAATTACATTTTTATAATTATAAATTCTGACCTTCTATTTAATTGATGCTCTGACTCTGAACAAGAAACACCATCTTTACATTTATTTATAAGCTGAGATTCACCATAACCTATTGCACTTTCAAGTCTATTAGCTTTGATTCCTTGGCTTACAATATAATCTCTAGTAGACTTTGCCCTTCTATCTGAAAGAGATTCATTATACTCATGAGTATTTCGAGAATCTGTATGAGATTCAATTTTAATGACCATATTTGGATATTGAGCCATTAACATAACAATTTTATTTAACTCAATAGAAGCATCGTTTCTTATAAATGATTTATCTAAATCAAAATAAATAATACCTATTTTAATTTTTAAATCACCATTTTCTTCAACAATTAAAGGATTAAGAGTTTCAACTCCTAAAGCAACAATAGTTTCTCCCTTTTCGTTTAAAGTAACAACAACTTTACCTTTTGGAGCATAACCAGGTTTAACTCCCTCTACCTTAAATTTTGTACCACAATTTAAAACTTCAGAAAACTGATAAGCACCTGAAAGATCTGTAAGTGTTGTTTCTAATTGTGTTCCATCTTCAGTAAACAATATCATTTTCATTCCTGAAATACGTTCACCTGTGATAGTATTAGAAACAGAACCTTTAATAACTTGCTCACATATTGGTATTTCTAAACGTATAAAAGAATATATATCATCATCACCTTTTCCTGTTAACCTATTAGAACAAACAAAGCCTCTATTTTTTTCCTCATTTAAAATAAGTCCAAAATCATCCAATTCACTATTTAAAGGCGCTCCTAAATTAATTGGAGTTTGAAAATTAGTTTCACTTATTTTGCTTTCATAAACATCTAAAGCTCCTAAACCTAGGTGACCATCTGAAGCAAAATATAACGCATTATCTGTAATAAAAGGAAACATCTCCCTTCCTGCTGTATTCACTTTATATCCTAAATTTCTAGGTTTAGAATAACCAATAAATGTACTGTCTTGATTTTTATTATTTTCTAAAATGTCTACAACAAAAATATCTGTTTCTCCTATTGAACCTGGCATATCTGATACAAAATATAACAATTTACCATCACTACTTACAGACGGATGTCCAACAGAGTAATTTTCACTGTTAAATGGTAATTCTTTTACATTTTGCCATGTTAATAAGGTGTCTTCTCCTTTTCTTAATTCTGCACTATATAACTTTAAATGATTTGTTCCTTTATCATCTCTATGTAAATCACCATCGTAATTGTTTCTTGTAAAATACACTTTAGTTTCATCTGGAGAAAAAGCTAAAGTAGCTTCATGATAACGCGTATTTAAATCTTTAGAAAATTCACTTATCAATTTAACATCAGACTCTATTTTATTGAGGTTTCCTATATACATATTCAAGAAAGGCTGCTCATTCCAATGATAAATTCTTGTATGAAAATTTGAAGAATCTACTGCAGATGAATATACCAATTGATCTTTATAATACATTGGACCAAAATCTGAATACTTCGTATTAGTTGAAACGTTTTTAAGCGTAAATCTTGGCTCTAAATCTAAAATATCATCAACAGTAACATCCTTTTGATTAAGCTTAGGAGACCTATCATCTTTATTCTCTGTAGCTTTAGAAAATGCTTTCATCCAACGTTTAGCTTCTTTATATTTCCCTACACCTTCAAGGGCATGAGCATATCTAAAAATATACTCAGAATTAACATCTGGATAAAAATCTGATATTAATACATCATACCATTTCAAAGCATTCTCCATATCTGTATTAAAGAAATAGGCATCACCTGTTCTTTCTAACAATTTGGAGTAACTAGCCTCATTTTTGTTTTCTTTTGAAGTTATTCTACTAACCTCTTGTTCATATAAAACTGCAGATTCTTTGTACCACATCCTATCGAATAACCGATCTGCTTTTTTTGTTCTACTTTGTGCAAATGAAAAACTTATAGCACTTAAAGTTATAATTGTAATTATTTTTTTCATGTTTTTAAGTTTTAGAAGAAGCGTGGAGATTTCAATTGTTTTTCTTTAGATTTTAATTCGAAACGTATCATAATTTCATGAGTACCAGAATTAACATTTTGTAATTCGGTAGTTGTAAAATCATAAGCATAACCTAACATGATTCTTGGACCTAATTGAAAGCCTATTAAACCACTTACGGAATCATCCCAACGATAAGCTAGTCCTAATCTAAAATTATCATTAAACATAACATTTGCAGATAAATCGAATATTATTGGAGCTCCAACAACAAACTTCCCTAAAAAAGCTGGTTTAAATTTAATAGTAGGACTTAAATCAAAAACTCTACCTCCTATTAAATAGTAATGTAATCTTTCTGCCGCTACCGCATTTTGAACTTCATCATAATGCTCATCAGTTAAAAAGTTTGGTACAGATAAACCAAAATAACTATTATCACTATGCCAATAGATTCCTGCTCCTATTGTAGCTAAAAATTTATTATTTATATTCTGAAAAACATTTTCAGGAGTTTGATAATTTCCTTTAGTAAAATCTACATTTAATATTCTTCCTCCTCCTTTTATACCAAAAGACAGTTTGCTATCATCATTTAAATTAACGGTATAGGAAAAATTTGCATCAACAAAAAACTCATCTGAAGGCCCTAATTCATCATTTACAACCGAGAACCCTAAACCAACATTCTTACCTACTGGGGATTCTATACTAAATGATTGCGTTTGTGGTGCTCCATCTAAACCAACCCATTGTGTTCTATGCAACGCAGTTACTGACATATGACCTCGAGAACCAGCGTAAGCAGAGTTCACTGTTAAAGGATTAAACATATAGTCCGTATACTGAGGGTCTTGTTGCGCATGACTTTGATTCAATGACAAAATCATTATTAAGCCTAATACTATTTTTAATTTTAAGTTCATCTCTATTCTTTTATATATCGGTATAACTTATTTTTTTATTATTCGGTTTTTCTTATCTAACAATATATAACCATCCTGCTTTTTGTTTAGAACCATCACCTAAATCAAGAACATAATAATACGTTCCTACAGGTAGTTTTTCATTCTTATTCAATAAAGCTCTACCATTTGACACACCATCAAAGGTATTATCATAACCTTCTTTTACATACACTAGGTTACCCCATCTGTTATAAATTTCAAGTTTGTTATTAGGGTAATTGTTTATACAATCTATATAGAAAACCTCATTCTTACCATTTCCGTTTGGAGAGAACTCATTGTAAATTTTTAAACATTGAGGTACAATGGTTTCATCATCAACATCATTATCTTCATTTGAATCAATTTGATCTAAAAATTCTAACGACGCCGTATTTACATAATCATTTATGTCTAAAACAAGAACTTCAATATTTAAGGTTGCTGCTTCCCCTCCATTTATTGATGGAATAATCCACATACCAGTAGCTTCATCATATATTCCTGAAGAGGCTACAGAAGTTACATATTGATATCCTGTAGGTAAAGCATCTAGAATCTCAACAGATGTTGCATCTAAAGACCCAAGGTTTCTTGCTGTAATTGTAAATGTTATAATCTCTGCTATTGAAGGGTTTCCATTATCAACAGTTTTAGTCACCTCAATATCTGTAATTGGCGTATTAATAAATGTGTTGTCTTCATCATCTTCACTTTGGTCTCCGTCATCATTATCAACATCACTATTAGGGTCATACTGGTTGCTCCCAGTAATTTGAGCAATATTTAAATATTCTCCATCTTGCAACGTTGGCATATTTACTGCTCCGTCATAAGTAATTGTTAACCCTGTTAAAGGCACAGTCAATGCTTCCCAAGTAATAATATTCCCAACTAATTCACCATCATTACTAATATTTGTAATATTACTATATCCTATTGGCAAAATATCTTCTAAAGAAACTGCTGTTGCTGTATTTGCTCCTGCGTTATCTATTTGAAGTGTAAATGTTACTACTTCTCCAACATTAGCATCTATATTACTTACAGATTTATTTAAACTTAAATCTGCCGTTTCAATCATAATTAAGATTCCATCTTCATCATCTTCACTTTGATCGCCATCATCATTACTAGGAGAACTATCTGGATCTATAACATCACTTGAAGTTACCTCTGCAATATTAAAGTACTCATTAGGAGTCCCTGTTGGTACATTAACTAATACATCAATGAATAAATTTTGAACACCGTTATTTGGAACGGTACCTACATTCCAAATCCCAGTAGTCTCATCATAAATACCTGATGACGCACTATACAAAATAAAGTCAAAACCTTGTGGTAATAAATCTGTTATTTCTACACCCGTTGCTGTATCTGGACCTGCATTAGTAACTGTAATTTGAAATGTAATTTCATCTCCTACATTAGGCATAACATCACCATCTACAACTGTTTTTGATATAGATAAATCTGCCATTGCATCTACTGGTATCACTAACACATTATCTTCATCATCTTCACTTTGATCTCCATCATCATTATTTGGTGCAGAATCATTATCTAAAACATCTGAGCCTGTAATTTGAGCTATATTAAGATAGTCTCGAGTTCCATTAACTAAGACATCAATTAATAATGTCTCTGTTGTTCCATTGGTAATATTACCAACATTCCAAATTCCTGTAGTTTCATCATATGTTCCAGATGTAGAGCTAAACAATACAAAATCAAAACCTGAAGGTAATAAATCTGTTACTTCTACTCCAGTTGCATCTTCTGGACCATCATTAGTTACAGTAATTATAAATGTAATTTCTGAACCAACTAACGGTGTTAAATCTCCATCAACGACATCTTTTGTTAATGATAAATCTGCTACAGATGATACTGGATTTACAACCACACTGTCTTCATCATCTTCACTTTGATCGCCATCATCATTATTTGGCGTAGAATCATTATCTAAAACATCTGAAGACGTTACTTCAGCAACATTTACATAATCTCCTGTTTCATTTACTAAAACGTCTATTAATAAAGTTTCTGTTGTTCCATTAGTTATATTCGCTACATTCCAAATCCCTGTGGTTTCATCATAAGTTCCAGCTGTAGAACTAAATAATATAAAATCAAAACCAGATGGTAATAAGTCTGATACTACAACTCCTGTTGCATCTTGAGGACCATCATTAGTCACAGTAATTACAAATGTAATTTCTGAACCAACCAACGGTGTTAAATCTCCATCTACAACATCTTTTGTTAATGATAAATCTGCTGATGGCGTTACTGGTGCTACTATAGCATTAGCTTCATCATCCTCACTTTGATCACCATCATCATTATTAGGTATAGAATCTATATCATAAACATTTGAGGCTGTTACTTCAGTAATGTTTAAATAATCACCCGTTCCATTTACTAAAACATCAATTAATAATGTTTCAGACTCACCTGGTAAAATAGTTCCTACTTCCCATAAACCTGTATTTTCATTGTAAATTCCTGCTGTAGAACTGTATAATACATAATCATATCCTGATGGTAATAAATCAACGACTTCAACACCTGTTGCTGCTTCTGAACCATCATTAAATACTCTAATTTCAAATGTAATTTCTGAACCTACTAAGGGTGTCAAATCCCCATCTACAACTACTTTAGTTAATGATAAATCCGCTTGTGCTGGAACAATCGTTAATTCATCTTCGTCATCATCATCTATTCCATCACTATTATCATCTGTTGTTTCATCTGTTGTTGGGTCACTATCTGGATCATATTGATCACTTCCTGTGATTTGTGCTACATTAGTATACTCTCCAGATGTTCCCGTTGGAGCATTTACTGTAGCCTCATAGCTTACAATAGCTATTCCATTGTTTGATGCTACTGTTAATCCTGTCCATGTCCCAGTGTTACCTGATGCAATTCCT
>CALKXS010000179.1 GCA_938003745.1 uncultured Algibacter sp. | reverse complement strand
TGTGAGATTGAGTCTTATTTTCCTTTAATAAAGTCTCTATGATGATTCTTTCTTTAAGAGATAATTTTCGATGTTTTATTTTACTCATTTTACAAATCTATAATTTTGATTTGTTGCGTTAAGTTATTGAATAGAGCGTTCCATCTACAATTTTATTAATGTCTTTTGACAATGTATCAACAATAGATTTTCCCCAATTATGTTTTTCTTGATTTTGGACAATCAGTTTTCCTATTTCAAAATTTTGACCAATATGATATTTGTTTAAGGTTTTATAAGCTTCATATTTAGTTGAATTTATCGTATTGACAATCTCTTTGAAAAAATCATTATATGTTATTAAGTCATTCATTTAGATATTTCTAATTCTCGCATACTTGTGATAGAAACTGGCAATCACAAAATCTCGCACAGTTGTGAGAGATTTCATTTTTTAGTTGGTAATAATAGTTCTCTAATATCAACATCAAGAATTTCAGCAACTTTTGCTAATGTCTCAATAGATGGTTGCATATCATTTGTACACTATCTTAAAACAGTTGTTCTGTTTTTATCAATTTTTTCAGTTAACGATTTGTTTGTTCTGTCTTGTTCAGCCAAAACTACTCTTATTCTATTGTAATTTTATTATGATGAAATATACAAAAGCAGATTTGGAAAGAATTGTATTTACAAACAATTAATGATTATTCAAGAAAAATTGAACAATAGACCTAGGAAAATTATTGGATTTAAAACTCCTAATGAAATTATCGATTCTGAGTTAAAATTTGTAGTTTATAATCTATTAAAAAATAGCAACAGTTGTTGCGTTAGAACCTTGAATGCAGCAAATCTTTAACTCTTCTAGCTTTCATATCTGTTAGCACATTCATCCAAAATGCGGCAGATTCATTCTTTCCTAACCATAAACCAAGCACTTCTTTTTTACCATCTCTACGTAAACCTACTGCAATGTACATTGTTTTATTAATCACTTTGGAATTCTCTCGAACTTTAAAAACAATACTATCCATCCAAGTAATCAAATAGACGGGCTCTAAGGGCTATTTTGCCAAGCTACAATATCATTGGTTACGCTATCTGTAATGCGAGATATGGTAGAGGTTGAGATATTAAAATTGTAGACTTCTCTAATTTGTTCTTCTATATCTGAATTACTCATCCCTTTTGCGTAAAGACTAATAATGACATTTTCAATACCATCAATGACATTACTGCGTTAGGGAACCAACATTGGATTAAAAGAAGCCTTTCGATCTCTAGGAACTATAATTTCGCTCGATCCTAATGAGGCTTTTACCTTTTTTGAAGTGTGACCATTACGTGTATTAGAGCTGTTTGATTGCTCATATTTATTGTAGTCCAAATGAGCATCAAGTTCGCCTTCTAGAATCTTTTCAATACCTAGCTTTTGGATGGATTTCAGAAAAGAGGTTAATTCTTCTCCTGTTTTGAATTGTTTTAAAAAATCGTCGGCTAAAAATTTTTCGCTGTTCATAATATGTAAAATTTAAAATTAATCAAAAAAATATCTGGGGCATGCCCCAGATATTTTAAACTTTACACACTTGGTGAGATACTGCCATTATACAATATATTGGGCTTTATTATTTTGTATCCTCAATTAACTTAAATGATTTCTCAGCAAAGCGTTTCCCCATTTTAACATATCCTTCTGCTGACATATGTAAATTATTTTTTATTTTTTTTCCTTTTCCTCTATCATTAAGATCATCAGTATCAATCCAATCAAATAGAGGATTAGACTCAGCTACTTTGACCTGAATATCTCGTATCATAGTCCAATGAGGATATTTTTCATTTAACATATCAAAATCACTTAATCTGCCTATGATAAACTTTATATCTTTTCGTTCTAAGTCCTGGCTAAGTTGGCTATAAAGTCCTGTTAAACTTTTTTCGTAAACTTCGCCATGTTTCTCTTTTGCATCACTTTCACCCTGCATCCAAATAAATGTTATGGTTGCAATTTTCTCATTTTCAGTAGTTTCATAAACTTTGGTCATTAAGGAGTCGTATAAATCTGGTTGAGCCTTAGGTTCATCTCCTTCTAATGGTTTCCAGTCTTGATACCACCTTCTTATAGGTTGACCTCCTAAAGCATCTTTTATTACAATTACATTTTCTTCTCCAAATTTCTCCATGATTACTGGGGTAAAAGACTCTTCAGGTTTTAATCTTGCCATATTAGATTGCCCTGAGAGGATAAATAAATGTTTTCCTTCTTGTTTTAATATATTTCTTGTTGATCCACATGATGATATCATAAATACCATTAAATATAATAAAATGATTGTTTTTGTTTTCATTGTCTTAATTATTGATACGCATTAATTTTGATTGTTTTATTCTAATGTCTTGTCCTGAAATATGGCTGCAGGTTAAAATTGAATTTGGGTTGATAATTTATATACCATATTTGTTGTTTTATAATCTAAAGATAAGTGTAATTTTATTTCGTTGTATAGATTAATTGTATTTTTTGCGGATCTCTTTGTATGAGCTACGCTATTAAAGGTTTTGTAGAGATGAAATTTATCCTTTAAAATTCTCTTTATACGTTCAGCCATTGCGTTTTTGTAACAATGATTTTCTTTAGTCATACTAATATTTATCTTTTTTATTTTAATATTTGATTATGTATATTACTGTAATAGTGAATTAAATATAAGATATTTATATTGCTTGAACAATCTTTTTTCTAAATGCAGAACAGGTATTTCTATATTCAAAAACATATGAAAGTTGATTTTCTGAAACAGTTTCCTATATTATATTTACAGAATTAGTAAGTCCAAATTTAATGACCATGAGCTTGTTTTTAAAAAGCTGTTGTTCGTTCAAAGGAAGGTGTGTCAGGAGATACTGTATTAACAGCGATTTCTAAAGAGTTCAAATCAGTGAAAACAATAATAAAATCAGAATAATGAAATCATATTATAAAAATATATTTTGTAGTTTTTTTATAGTAACTACTTTATTTTCGGTAAAAAGTCAAGCGCAACAGGAACAACCTAATATTATTGTTTTAATGGCAGATGATATTGGTTTGGGAGATATTAGTTTCTATCAAAAAACTAGAGCTGATAAAAAAATAACAGTGCCTACACCAAATATTGATAAGTTGATAGATAGCGGTATGCGTTTTACAGATGCGCATTCGCCAGCTTCACTATGTGCGCCAACACGTTTTTCTATGTTAACAGGGAATTACTCATATAGAAACCAGAAACCATTTGGAGTATGGACGCCAGAAGCCAATGCGTTAATTGATGAAAATAATTTTACTACTAGTGCTAGAATAGCTAAAAAAGGTTGTTATAATACCGCTTTTTTAGGGAAGTGGGGACTTGGAGGTTCTTGGGTAAAAACAAAAGGAAAGAAAATAGATGATGCTTATTTAAACGGAGGTGCGTTAAGTTATGGTTTTGATTATGCTTGCGAACTACCTGAAGGTATTCAAAATGAACCATACGCTTTTTATGAAAATAGAGAATGGATGAAATTAGAAGCTAACTCTGTTTTAAAAGAATTGGACGCTAACCAAACAGGATATGCAACGTCTAAAAAATATTTAACTCGTGGCGGATTGGGTGATTCTAATTGGGACCCAAAGCAAGCGGGTCTTATTTTAGCACATAAAGCTGTTGATTATATTGAAAAACAAAAAGGAGCAGGTCAGCCTTTTTTTATGTATTACTGTAGTCAGGCAGTCCATATTCCTCACGAGCCACCAGCTACTTTTGATGGTGTTCAAGTAAAAGGAAAAACAGCAGGTAAACACGGTGATATGATTTATGAGTTGGATATGCAAGTTGGATTGATTATAGAGGCTCTAAAACGAACAGGAGCTTATAAAAATACACTATTCATTTTTACATCAGATAATGGCGGATTGTCTTTTGATAAGGATATGAAAGCGGCTGGACATGATACTAGCAACGGATTATCTGGTAGTAAAGGTTCTATAAACGAAGGTGGGCATAGAGTGCCATTTGTAGCTGTGTGGCCAAAGATTATAAAACCTAATTCCGTGTCTAAGGAGCTGATTTCTGGGCAAGATATAGTGGCTACAGTTGCAGCATTGGCAAATCAACTATTAGATAAAGCCAAAGTGTTTGATTCTGCTAATTTATTGCCTGTTTTTAAATCGGAAAACAAGGTTGCTGTGCATCAATATTTAATGCATCAATCGGCAGGAGGGCCAACTTATGCATTAAGAGATGGTAATTGGAAACTTATAATGAGATCTAATAATAAAAAGAAATCTGCAGATGCTGGTGAACTTACTCCAACACATTTATATGACTTGTCTAAAAACTTATCCGAGGATACTTCTAAGAATTTAGTTAAGGAAAAGAGCTATGCGAAACGTGTTTTGGATATGTTAGCAAAATATATTGAACTTAGAAAAACAGGACATCCCACTGTTACGAATTAGAAGCTAATATATTGAACTGTATAGATATTGTATATACTTTTTTATCTTAGCTTTTTTTTGAAACAGACGTATTAATTGCTAAGATGTACATTTTTATGGTTAATTTAGTTTTACTTTTTTGGGTGCCATTCTAAAAATTTTGTTCTTGTGAAATCTATATTGATTATATTTTACTCTCTTTTGTGTATTTATTCAAGTGCTCAAAAAAATGAGAATAGAAAGCCTAATGTAATTCTAATTTATTCTGATGACTTGGGAAGAGGAATGTTAGGGACTTATGGACAGCTAATAGTAAAAATATCTCATATTAGTTAGTTAGTTAGTTAGTTAGTTAGTTAGTTAGTTAGTTAGTTAGTTAGTTAGTTAGTTAGTTAGTTAGTTAGTTAGTTAGTTAGTTAGTTAGTTAGTTAGTTAGTTAGTTAGTTAGTTAGTTAGTTAGTGAAGGTTTACAATTTGGGCGAGCTTATTCATGTATTTAGCTCCAGTAAGAGCTAGTTTAATAACAGGTATGCATGATTGCCATGGGTAACCTAATTAGATATTGTTAAAGCAGCTATTTATAAAGGATTGGATAGAAGTTTAGCTCTTGATAAAATCAAGAATAAAATTCATGCCGTTGTTACACTTGTTAAGAAATATGAGGTTTTTTAGCAGAAATAGTAAAACAAGCAAGATATTCCATATTTCACAGCTCAATTTGGAAAGTTAGAATGGAGATTTGCTACTACCCCATAAAGGTTATAACGTGATGGGTGGGATTATCATTTTGGTTATTACAATCATGTGTACTGCCACAGATTTTATCCACCTTTTCTATTCGAAAATGGAAAAAATAGAAATATCAGGAAATACGCATACCGATTGTGTAAAAATAACAGAGTATAATTCTCCAGAGAACCATGCGAAACTCTGGAATAGGAAAGAGAAGCTAGTGTATTCAGAATATATTATCATGGATAAGCTCTTAGGGTTTTTAGATACTGATACTCAAAAGAAAAACTATTCTTCTTGCATTTCCCATTGCAGTTACCGCATAGATCAACGGCTATAACAGAAGTTTATAAAGATTATGTTAATGATTCTAGGTTAGCCCAATGGGGAAAAGACTATGCATCCATGGTAAAAATATTAGATGATGATGTTGGTCGTATTTGTAGAAAGCTTGAAGATTTAAATATATTGGATAACACAATTATTGTATTCAAATGGGTTGGTAATTACGATTTTATAAATAAACTTTCCGAAGTTGTTGGAGAAATTCAAAAGAGAAAGAAAATACGGAACATCCTAGACGAATACCTTATTTGGAAAAGAGGCAAGCAAAAGAGATTATAAAGTGTATTAGAACCGGCAATTGAGAATCAAGATGGTTGGGAAGTGAGATATGTAACTAAAAAAGATGTGTTTCAGTTATATTATTTGCCTGAGGATTATGAAGAAACAAAAGATTTATAAACTTCAAATCCTGAGAAATTAGAAACATTAAAAACTATTCTATTTGAAGCCTGTGATAAGGATTGGGAAAACGTTTATACCCCACGTTCTGTGAAAGTAACATATTAATGTAACCTATCTTAAAAGTTTTAAAAAAAAGATGAAAAATCTGTATTGTTTAATAAGTGTATTGTGAATATTTATATCAATGTTTTCTCAAAACCTTCAAAAAAAAGGAAAGTATAGCTAAGTATCGGTTGTAGATCGCAAACGTCCAACAGAATGAGAAAAGTTAACTTTAGAATGAAATTTTGTGAGTAGAATTTCACCAATGCCTGATGGTAAATTGTCTAAATCTATATGAGAAATAAAAGGAGTCCAAGGGAGATATATAGATAATGGAGTAGAGGATAACACTATTTCGTATTGAGCGGAAATATAATAAAAGAAGAAGAGGGTGAGAATCGTTTTTTTTCTTTGTGAATGGAAGGAAAACAATCTTGATGGTCATATGGAGTGTAAAAATTACTATAGAAACTTTCATACCACCGCTGATAATTCGATAGAACCGTTTAAAGTTATAGAAGAATTAGGTAAAGGAGAATATAATACAGGAATTTTTAAGTTACAGGATGGGCGCTATGTACTTTATTATATTACGAGAGACAATTATATAAAACATTGTAATTATTCTATTTCTAGAAGTTTTAAATGGTTCGTTGAAGAAATATGTTTTACCTCTAAATCTAAGAGACAGAGAGGTACAATTAGGTGGCGAAAATTGGTTTCATAATATGAATTTTACACTACGTAAAGATGTCTCATTATGCTAAGTCGTTGTGAATTTATCTAGGTTAGTGAAACAGGTACGAGTCCTTGTCATTTGATAGAAATAAAGGTTAGAATTAAAGCTGAGTAAAATTTTAAGCTTAATCAAGAAGTTGATGTGTTGTCTATGCGTTTAGGTATAGCTCTCCGAAGTTAATTATGGTCGTGGCGCAAAAGCCATTAGAAATGAAAAAGATGGTGAAGATCTAATTGTTGTTTTTGAAGCTAAAAATCATTATCTTACCAGTGAAGATTTTGCTCTAAAAGTGATTGGGGGAAGTAAAAAGAGAAATTTACTTTTTGGGTTTATGAGGCTTCCATGGAAAAGTTATAAAGCGGCTATTTTATCGGCAAGAAAATCATTATTTAAAGATGGTAAATTAACTATTGTAGTTGAAAATCATCCTCAGCCAACTTCAAAAGAAACATATCTAACTTTAACAACTTATGATGAGACAGGGATAGAGGAAGAAATAGCTCAGGTGTTAGTAGATTTTATAGCTCTATGTAATGAGCTTGAATTAGAAATAAAAGTGGATGTATTAATTTTTGAAAGCGAATCTGTTCCTGTTAAAATATTAGCTAAAGAGAGTGCTTCAATGGTCTTTGGTAGAACAATTTCTAAATAACTAAGCATATGACAAAGCAAAGAGTGCCTAAATATTTATTGAATTGTATTTTTATTATCCTGTTTTGTTTGCACGGAAGTATAAGTAATGCACAAATCTTAAAAGCTACAAAACCCAATATTATTTTTATAATGACAGATGATCAAGGTCTGTTAATGGAATCTATAGGTCATCCCATTGTTAAAACACCATTTATTGATGAATTTGCTAAGAAATCCATACGATTTAATAATTTTTATGTGAGTCCAAATTGTGCTCCAACAAGAGCAGCAATAATGAGTGGTGTACATGAATTTAGAACAGGAGTAACAGCAACGCATAATGAATGTGAGAGAATGGCTTTAGATATTACCACTTTTCCAGAATTATTGCAGCAAGAGGGTTATGAGACCGCTATATTTGGAAAATGGCATTTGGGAGATTTAGAAGCACATTTACCAAGTTATAGAGGTTTTTCAGAAGTGTTAATGCATGGGGCAGGCGGTATTGGTCAGCGAGAACGTGGTGCAAAAATTACAAGTTATGCCGATTTTCCTCCAAATCAAGGTGAAGGAAAGGCTGCTAAATATTTTAATCCAGTGTTATTACACAATCAAACCATAGTACAAACAGAGGGCTATTGTACAGATATTTTTTTTAACGCCGCTTTAGCTTGGATACAGGAACAAAACAAAACAACTAACCCGTTTTTTGCTTATATTTCAACAAATGCTCCGCATTCGCCATTAATAGCAAAACCAAAAGATATCCAAAGAATGAAAGATCGTGGAGTAGAACGCCCTAATTTGCGTTTAGCAATGATTGAAAATATAGATGACAATTTTGGAAGGATGATGAATAAATTAGAACAATGGTACATGTTAGAAAATACTCTCGTTGTATTTACTTCTGACAACGGTGCTCCAGGTTCCGATCCTAATTTTATTCAAGGTCATAAAACAGGAAAAGGAACACCCTATGAAGGAGGTGTTCATGTGCCAGCATTTTGGTATTGGAAAGGAAAACTAAAAGAAGATGTATCGGTTAATGCCTTAACGGCTCATGTTGATTTGTATAAAACATTTTGTGAGTTAAGTGGAGCAAAGACAGAAAGTACTAAGCAAAGGCTTGAAGGGCGAAGTTTGCTACCTTTATTAAAGAATAATCAAGCGATCTGGAAACCCCGAATACTTCATACCCATCGAGGTAATCTAGGTAAAGATCCTAGGAAATCGGCAGATAAAATGTGGTCGGTAAGAACAGATCGTTGGCGTTTGGTTGGTAAAGAATTGTATGATATTATAAAAGACCCTTATGAGCAAACCGATGTAGCCAAACAGCATCCTCAAGTTGTTGAGTCGCTTTCTAAAAAACATTTTGCTTGGTATGAAACCATGATTCCATATATGATTAACCAAAATAATGTGTGGAACAAACAAAGAGCGCCCTTTGAAGAGCTATATGACAAGCAAAAAGCTGAAAAAGGAATACCAGACTGGGCACCAAAAACATTGTATTAGAAAAAGTAAAATGTAATAGCAGAATACAAGCTGCTTAAATCTTAATTAAAACGAGCCATGATTTATAAATTTAAACCCCTAATATGTTTGTGTTCTTTAATGATGATAACAAGTCATTTCATTGGGCAAAATAAACCCAATATTATTTATATTCTTGCAGACGATTTAGGCTATGGAGATATTTCTTCTTATAATCCCGAATCTAAAATTAAAACGCCAAATATTGACGCCCTTGCTAGTGAAGGTATTAAGTTTACAGATGCTCATACTAATTCAAGCGTATGTACACCAACGCGATATGGTATTTTAACAGGGCGCTATGCCTGGAGAACCCATCTTAAAAAAGGAGTTTTAGGCGGACATTCAAATCATTTAATTGATATTGAAAGACAAACCGTAGCAGGGTATTTAAAAGAAAAAGGTTACGCTACTGCTTGTATTGGGAAGTGGCATTTAGGTATGGATTGGAGTACTACCGATGGAAAACCTTATAAAAGAAATGGTTCAAATATAGATTTAAATAAGGCCGTTAAAAACGGACCCTTAGATGTTGGTTTTGATTATTTTTATGGTATAGCGGGATCATTAAACATGAACCCACATGCCTATTTAGAACAGGATAAACTCCAAGGGAACTTTGTCTATGCTAAGACTTACAAAGACCTTGATAGTTTGGGTTTGGTTGGAGCAAAACCAGGTTGGGTAGAAAAAGGTTTTAAACAAAATGATGTATTAAGAACACTCACACATAAAACCATAGACTGGATAAAAAATCAAGATGAATCCAAACCCTTTTTTGTGTATTTACCTTTAAATGCACCGCATTCACCTATTGTACCCGCGCCTCAGTTTGAAGGTAAAAGTAAGCTGCTTCCACATGGGGATTTTTGTGTAGAGGTTGATTATAGAGTGGGGGAAATAGTTAAAGCTTTAAAAGACCTTGATATTGAAGATAATACTATATTAATTTTTACTTCGGATAATGGAGCGTCTCCTAAAACGGAATTTAAAAAGATGCAAGATTTGGGGCATTACTCCAGTTATAAATATAGAGGACTAAAAGGTTCTATTTATGAAGCTGGTCATAGGGTGCCTTTTGTTGTGCAATGGCCTAATGGCATTAAGTCATCTATGGAATCTGATCGATTATTATGTACTACTGATTTGTTTGCTACTGTTGCCGACTTATTTGAAGATAAACTTCCAGATTATACAGCCGAAGATAGTTATAGTTTTAAATCGGTATTAAAGGGAAATAATGAAAGGGATGATGTGAGAGGAGGTGTCGTGCAACATTCAGATAAGGGGTTCTTTGCTCTTAGAGTAGGGAAATGGAAATTAATATTTACTCATGATGCAGGTTCGAATAGAAAAGATCCTAAGGATAAACCCATTATAGGTAATCCAGCAGATTTACAATTGTTTGATATGGAAAATGATCCTTATGAAACTAACAATTTACAAGCAAATAAACCCAAAGTAGTTTTACGTTTAAAACAACTGATGAAACAGTATGTTATTGATGGTAGAAGTACGAAAGGTAAGGTTCAAAAAAATGATGTATTTCCAGGGGAATGGGAGCAGACGAGGTTGTTTGAGTGATTGGCTTTTGTTTAAAAGTCTTTTAGAAGATGGCCTAAAGAGGTAGATAGTTACTGAAATTAGTGGAGGATTGCGACCATTCCTTTCAGAGTTTTCAAAACAGGTTGGAAGTACAGATGTTTCGCCTGATGGTGTTGTAAAATATTATTTTGGAAATCAATTTGTCCTAATGGCGCTCACTCAGAAGAAAAAGTGCTTCCTATTACCAAAATTAATTTTACTTCGGATTTTTATTGTAAAGAATTTCGAGAAGTGAAATCATCTGATAAATTCATTCAATTTGCTATAGAATTATCTAAAGAACAAAAAAACGACAAGCAGAATTTTCTTAATAGAACTTACTCTATATTTGACTGGACAGTAGAATAGCTTATGAGATCGGAAGACATTCTACTTTAGGAATGAAATCGATTAATGAATTTGAATTAGAAATAACGTATAATAATAATAATTTAACCGTATGGTCTGTTAACTAATTAATATTCAATTTTTTATTGCAAGTCCAGTATTTATTATTCTATTAATTTGTTTATAATTACATTGGCATTCTCAAAAGGTGTAAACATTCCATTATGACCTCCATCAACTTCTATTAATTCGGCATTCTTCGAATTTAAAAAAGTTATTTCAGATTCTAACAATCCACCAACTTGTTCATCTGAAGGGGAATATGCAAAAATAATGTTTGATAAATCATTGCTATTTATTGTGGTTGTATACTGTTCACTAAGTGCAGAAGCAGCAATACTAAGTACAGATGTACAATTGTTTAAAAAATCTTCATATAAAGCCAATTCTTCAGGGTTCGTTGTTCTGGTTGGAGCAATGCCATCAGCAAAAGAATAGGGTATACCTATAAAAAGATTATCGGTAATAACTGATGGCATTTCTAATCGAGAAGCCATTATTAAGAATTTATCAGCAGGGGCATTTCCTTTTTCTGCGAGGTATTTTGTTACTACAAAGCCGCCATAAGAATGTCCTACAACATATACTGTTTTACCAGATGATTTAAAATGTTTAATAACTCGGTCTAGAATTTCAATATTAACCTCGTTTTCAATGGCTGATTGTTCTTTAGTTAATTTATCACTTCTAGAACAAATTTCCGAACTAACCGTAAGAGCTTGATGAACATACACACGATAGTAATTTTCAAAAGCAGTAGCAAATCTTTCAGACTCAGGAGTACCTCCATTTTCAAAAAAATCTGAATCTAAATAAGTAATAGGACCACCTTGTTCATAAAGTATCACGGTTTCTGAGTTTACATTTCCTTTACCAATAAAAAGATCTTCAACGTCGGTAGGTAAATCTATTACGGAAGAAGAATTATTTATCGATGTTTCATCGTCATCGTTACTGCATGAAGTTATAAATATAAAGCATAATACGATGAAGGTTAAATTAAAATGACTTTTCATATGGTGGTATTTTAATTATTAATATATATCAATTGGAATAATAATTTTTTTATATTATTGCCAACCTTTAGAATATGAAAAGTAGGCTATAGGGGTAAGCACTACTTCTCGGATTTAATACTAGCAAATATAAATGTTCTTTTTTTAATTTCCGTTTAAATGCCAAATTTTATATTTAACAGACTTTGTAAATAAATACAGGTCTTTCGGTTTTAGCACTAATGTCCTATGTTTTACAGATTGTAGACCACTTAGTAAATTGGGTAGATTTTTTTAAGTGACTTTATTCATATTTTTTAATTTTCAATTCCATTTCTACCGGTATTAGTTATCCTAAACTCGAGTGTAATCTTTAATAATTTGATGAGCCTGAGAAATATTTTAGAAGTTATATCTATTAGTGCATTCGTATTTGAGTGTTTAAAAAAAACTCTTGGCTACAACATTATCCCAACAGTTCTCTTTTTTACTCATAGATTGAGTTATCTTTACATTATTTTTAAATAGCTGTTGTATTTTGTTCGATGCGTATTGTAGACCTCTATCTGGACTACCTAATAAATTTAGGATAAATTTTTTAAGCCACTTTTTTATTTTTAATATTTAAATATTCTTGTTCTATTTCTAAAGGAGTTTTATACTCTAAAGCAGAATGTAATCTTTTGGTGTTATACCATTTTATATAGTGATTAATTATATAATGAGCGTCAAAAAA
>CALKXS010000178.1 GCA_938003745.1 uncultured Algibacter sp. | reverse complement strand
AATTGGTTCTATCAATACTCAGTATGAGTTTACCTTGCTTGGGAAGTAGGTTGAAAACAAGACGAGCAATAAGGTCTGCATCTAAACTGTAATTAGCAATAAAGCGCTGTATGCGTCTTAAAGAGGATTCACAGCTAGATTAGGTATCAAAAGCATTAGCTAGCTTTTCAAAAGTAACTGTTTGTACTTTGCATAGGGCGATTACAAAATGTGAAATCAGTTTTAATCGCGCTAAATTTATTTTCCTTGTAAATGGGTGTTAAGTACACGAGTTAATTCACTATTTTTAGTGATAACATTGGTTTTCTTCATTAGAGATATAAGTCAGCATTATTTATCTAACACGCTGAAAATAAATGTTTTTTATCATGTACTAAGATGATTTATATAATCGTGATGAAATGAAGATTTCTTATACTCCTGAAAATGATTTAGATGATTTACCTGAAATCATTAGAAATAATCAGACAGCTAGA
Source organism: uncultured Algibacter sp. (assembly GCA_938003745.1). Classification (GTDB taxonomy): domain Bacteria; phylum Bacteroidota; class Bacteroidia; order Flavobacteriales; family Flavobacteriaceae; genus Postechiella. The sequence continues at coordinate 18,397 of CALKXS010000178.1, read as the reverse complement.
GTTATATGAGCAGGGCACCCAAATTACTCTAAGTTTTGCTAGAGGGTTTATTACGCTTCTATTTCTTACATGAATGCTCAAGTAGGGAATGTGTTTGATGCATTGGAACAAAAAGACCTATATATAAACATAATTATGGTATTTATTTGAAATCAAGAATAGAGCAACGTCAGGAGGTGACTATGTAACAAATTGTGCCCATTAAAAGATGGTATTAGAATTCCGTATACGATTTGTGTACCTTGGTTAAACTAGAAGGGGTGAAAAAATGATAAGCCTGCTGTAGGAATAGATTTTTTTTCAATACTTTTGAATTTAGCGGATTTATCGTTATTACCGAAATGTTATAAAGGTGGAATTAGTATTGTTTCTTTATTAAAAGTAGGAAATATAGATGAAAAACCAAAAACTAATCTATTGAAATTATCCTCATTACAGTAATCAAGGAGGAATGCCGATGTCTTTTATGTATAAGAAAATTAAAATTAATTCATTATTGGGAAGACGGTCATGTAGATAGAGAATTCTCAAATTTAAAGCCTGATATTTCAAAAATGGTCTCTAAAATTTATTACCTTAGCTTTATCAACTATATGTTGTATGTCCATCACAAAACTTATAACATAATAAAGGTGGAGAACAGATATGTTTAAAAAAGATTAAGAGACATCCTCTATATAGTGTAAATAGGATACAAACAGATCACTAATAAATATAAAATATACAGAATGAGTACTAAATTTAAATTGTTGGGAGTTTTATTTATTGTTTTTATGACTTCGTGCAATACAAAAAACAAGCAAAAAGAAACAGTAAAAAAGGTTAAGAAACCAAATATTATTTGGTTGATGGCAGAAGATATAAGTACAGACTTGGAGTGTTATGGAATGCCTAATGTCAAAACGCCGAATTTAAATAAAATGGCATCTAAGGGTATTCGTTTTAAGAATGCTTTTGTTACCAATCCTATTTGTTCGCCAAGTAGATCATCTATGATGATTGGCACTCATCAAGTTAAGACTAATACACATAACCATAGAAGTAATAGAGATGTGCCTTTAGACTCTCAATTTACACCTTTTACGGAATTATTAAGACAAAATGGATATACAACAATTATCGGGAATCATGCGGTATATACAAAAGGGAGAAAAATTGATGTAAACTTCAAATCAGAATCTATTGGCGAATGGGATGGTAAAACTAAATTTGGTTTGTTTGATAAGTACGATACATTTGAAAAAAAGGACGAGCCTTTCTTTGCCCAGATTCAGTTGAAAATTACACATAGAGGAGATTGGTGGACAGAGATTCGTGAAAAATCAAAACATCCTGTTGATACAGAAACACTGACGTTACCTCCATATATGGCAGACCACCCAGCCATTCGATTGGATTGGGCTAAATACTTAGATCAAATTGAGTACATGGATAATGAGGTAGGAATGATTTTTAAAGAATTAGAAGATAAAGGACTAGCAGATAATACAATAGTTATTTTTATTGGAGATAATGGACGTTGTAATATTAAAGGAAAAGGATATTTACAAGATCCAGGTCTAAGAATTCCTTTAATTATTTACAATCCTAGAGAAGTGAACTTAGGAGGAGTAAATGAAAAAGTAATTGCATCGACAGATATTACAGCAACTATTTTGGATTATGCAGGTGTTGAAATACCTGAATTTATGACAGGTCAGCCAATTTTTAGAAAAGATTTTAATAGAGAATTTGTTTATGGAGCTAGAGACTTGTGGGATGAGATAGAAGAAAAATCTAGATCATTATCTTCAGGAAAGTGGACTTATATTAGAAATGATAAACCAGAAATTCCTTATGATGCCCATCAAGCATATTTAGAGTTCTTTAGACCTGCTGTACATGTTATGAGAACTCTTTATAAAGAGGGTAAATTAAATGAGAATCAAAAACCATTTTTTGAAGCTCAGAAACCTAAAGAAGAATTGTATGATATGGAAAAAGATCCATACCAATTAAACAATTTAGCAAGTAATTCTACATATTCAAATCTCCTAAATCAGTTGCGTGTAAAGATGTTAGAATACGATAAGGCTATGCAACCTGTTAGTTTAGTTTATGAGCCTAAAACGCCAATGAGTGTTGAGGTTTTGAGTTGGATACAAAATAATTTACCAGAAGAATATAAAAAAATGCAAGAAGGTGAAGAAATAGGACTTAGTAGGATAAAAAAGATATATAAGGAATCAAAGAAGTAGATTAGTATATTCTTATTTTCTATTACATATTTCAAAAAAAAGGATTAACTTAATTATAAGTTAATCCTTTTTTTTGAAATATGTAATTTGTTCATAAGTACATGACAAAAATTTAAATATGTTCCAATTAATTTGATATCCATTGTTTAAGAAAAGACGAACTAAGAAATTCATTCTGTATCTAAAAATATTTTTAGCTTTTCTACCATGTTTCTTAATAGAAATCGTGTTTTTTTTTTTTGATGTAAGTATATTCCAATCTTATAGCTCCACACAAAGGCTATCATAACGAGTAAAATCAATTTTTATATTCTCTTGATATCTTGTAGGCGTGTTTTTTAATATCAAAGCTGCTAGATTTCATTAACTTAAAGCATATTTCAATTTGCCATCGTTTTTCATAGTCTTCTTGTGCGTTTTTAGATTTATTAAATGATACGATGATTAAAAAATCTTGTTTTAAATTTTTTGACTTTAGTTTACAACTTAACAAGTAGCAAAGTTGCCCATTTACTTGTGCAATCTTATCATAATGTAAAACCCATTGGCTTTATGTCTGTTAAACAAATGAGATGCTTTAATTTCTTTGTTCTTATGCGGTAGAAACATCTTGGAGTTATTACGTATGCGGATGTAATATCTAATTTTACTTCTTTTTAAAAATTCTAACCAGTCTTTACCCCACAAATTTTCTATCAGCGACAGCAGATTCAATAACTTCTTTACTAAAAAGGCTAATAAACCTATTAATTAAATCGATACGTTCCTTACTATTGGAGTTTCCTCTTTTACAAGCATCGTAAACAACAACGGAAAAGAACACCTTTATAGATAATACCAAGCATGAGAATATTAATTTTGGTTTGTCTAAACTTCCAGTTATTTCTATCAATACTCAAAATAGGTTTGGCCTTAAAAGGAAGTAGGTTAAAAACAAGACGAGCTATAAAACCTGAGTCAAAACTATAGTTTTCTATAAAGAGTTGAATACGTATCAAAGACGAATATCAATCTATTAGAGTATCAAAAGCATTAGCAAGCTTTTTAAAAACAACTGTTTGTACCTTGCACAAGGCAATGGCAAAGTGTGGAATGAGTTTTAGTCTAGTTAAATTGATTTTACCTTGTAAAGGTGTGTTGAGAACTGAGGTTAATTCACTATTTTTAATGACTAAATTGGTTTTCTTTATTAGAGAAATAAGTTAAATTATTCATACAATATATTTGAAGTTAGTGCTTTACGGTAATCGCTCAACATTTAATTCGCTAGTTTTTAGTGAATTAAATTTTTATGATGTGATAAGAATTCGTAAACTTACAAGGAAACAACGTATACTTAGTTGAGGGATTATGTAGCTACATTTTTAAATTAAATTCATTAATAGTTTTATATACTAAATAGTAATGTCTCCTTCCTTTATTATACCGAGTTTTTATCCAAAAAAAGACAGAAAGCTCTGCTTGACGTTTTAAATAATAACCATATTTATATATCCATTCCTCTTTTAAGTTTTTAAACAAATCCTTAGCTACGGCATTGTTCCAACAATTCCTTTTCCTAGGTATATTTTCTTTTACCAATCCATCATGTTTTTTAATAAAATTAGTAAAGTTATAACTAGCGTATTGAAAACCTGTATCAGAATGAAAAATAGGTTCTTCTGTAATTACATTAAATTTAACAGCCATTACCATGAATATATTATAGTGCTCTCTGTCGTTAAATAATCACTCGTAGACCAAACTAACTACTTTTTGATTAAACAAATCTAGATACATCCAATTTGTTTAGTTTCTATATAAGTAATACCAGTGCACCATACTTGATTTATTCTTGATACTTTAAAGTTTTGTTTTAATATTGGCAGCAATGTGATGCTTATGATTACTATTTGTTGTTGTCTTAAATTTGAGTTTTCTTCTAGTAATAAGCCATTAACCTTCGTTAACCTTGCTATTGTAAGTCTATAAATATGACGTTTAATTTTTTCTAATGCTATTTCATTCTTGAAGCTCTATAATTCTTAAAACTCTCGTTAAAAATTGTAATTATTAACTCTTATACTTTTTGATTATAAAACAAAGGATTTGAAAAATTAGACTTTAACCAACCGCAATAGCTACTAGTACTGATTTTTAAAACTTTGACATCTTCCTAACTGAAAACTTAAATTTATGATGTTTTATAAATCTAAGCTTTATTTGTTGTTCTTGGAAAAGGCACTTACATCCTTTTTTATATGTCATTCTCTAGAGAAATATTCTTTAATTGTTTTCTAAGTTTTGCATTTTTTTTTTTTTTCTTCCGTTAATTTAGACTTTCCTTGACCTTAAAAACTATTCTTCCCGTAAGTGTCTGATTCTTTGTTTCAACGTTATAATTCTTACTGAAAATGTAATTCATCAGATACATGCTTAATATGACCTCACGTAATGCTTAGTTCTACTGCTTTTTATTTAAATGATAGGCTGTAAGCCTTGTTTCGCTTTTTCATGATTCAAAAGTTGTTTTTTCTAACTCTAAATCCCGCAACCTTATGTTCAGTCTAGTATAGGTAGTCCAATGCTTGCGAATAACTAGATTATGTCTGAAATTACGAGATAAAGATAGTTGATTCAAAAAAGCCTTATTGACTCAGTGAGACATTTGATTTACTGTGTAAGACAAACGCTAACAGTTGCTTAACTAAATTTATACAAGTTGTAAGGGATTAATATATCGCACTTATTACTTGAACTTACAATTAAATTGTATGTGTAATTTAAAACTAAATATATTATGAAAAATTTTATTTTATTATTATTAATTAGTCATTTGTTTATTAATAATTTGCTTTCTCAAAACGTGTGCTCTAGAGGAGTAAATGAAAGTCAGTTTTTCAGTATGACTTCAACGACTGACTCTGTTAATTTAAGACCATCAGGGGCTGAAAATGGATCAGATAATTCTGCTCTTCGGAATTTAATTAATAATGCACCTTCCGGAGGAAGAATAATTAATCTTATTCCTTCTGGAAATAAGAAAACATTTTATTTTTTAGCAGTAGATTTAAAATCTAATATTCATATTAGAGTTCATAAAAATGTAACTTTAAAAACAGATAGATCTACATTGGCAGACGATGAAAATGCGATCATGTTTAAAGCAGGTTTTAATAAGCAAGCTAATAATGTTTCAATCTCATCAATTGGAGATGAAGACGATGCTAGTGAGAGGTTTAAGGTGCGATTAAGACAATTGGTGCCTTTTTCAAGAAATGCAAATCGTTCATCTAGTCCACGTTTGTCAGGAGAATCTTTTGTTGAATTCTCTGATGTTTATAATTTTAAAATTTCAAACGTTAGGGTTTATGATAATTATTCTAGACTATCATCAATATTACTTGGTTTAAACAGTATTAGTTCAAAAAAATTAAATGATTTACCAAGAAATGGTATTGTAAAAAATATTAAAACTACGCAAGGGCATGGAGGTTATGGGTTAACTCAGGTTCAAGCAGGTATTGGAGTATTATTTAAGAATTTAGTTGGTACTGGTGGAATTACACTAAGATTAGAAACAGGAGCAGCGGCTGTCATTTTAAACTCAAGTATGACATTAAATGGAATTTATGCTAGAGGTATTGAATGTATTGATGGTAAAAATGTTGTAGCTCTAACACCTCATAATGCTCATCAAGGATGCGTAGATATTTCAGATATAAAATCTCGTGGTTGTAAATTTGCTTTTGGTGCTGGTAAAGGCTTTAAGGATGATAAAGAATTAAAGTTAAGTAAAATGAATCCTGATATTAGAGCTACCTTTTCAAATTCTCAAATTAATAATGCAAAAATAGGAGCTAGACCAGGGCATGTTTTAATCTCTAAGTTAAATTCTGAGTTTGGTACTTTTTCAAGCGTAAAAATTTCAGATATAAAAGTTTGGGGAGGAGATAAAGCTCAAATAAAAAGTAAAGATTATGCATTTTACACTCCTGCTGTTAAAAACATGTTAGTTTCAAAACAGTACAATTTAGACTCTGAAACTAAAAATGCGAAATCAATAAGTGCCATAAATTATTCTGCAGATCCTAAAACCGACAGATGTAAATGTTTAGGAGATAATTCTATGAGTGAAAATGAAAGAATGAAATTAAATGGTTGTTATAAAATAAGAGTTGTAGGAGGTCCGTTTTTGGGTAGGAATTCAGGTTTGAATGTTGTTAAGCTAAAAACAAATATCTCTACATTCTTTATGAATAATTCTAGTAATCCAACTAATAGAGTAAAGTTGGTTACATCTGTTCATGAGGATAGATTAAGTGGGAATTCAGGAGCTAATGCTTGTGGAAATAGCAGCAAACAACAATTAGATAAAAGCAGTTTAACATTTTCTTCGAGCGATGATGATTTAGAAAAAATAATCTTATACCCTAACCCAAATTCGGGAGAATTTAGTATAAGAGCAAAAATTGGGAGTAAAATTAGTTTATTTAATAGTCTAGGTGTTGCAATAAAAGAATTCGAGGCTAAAGAGCAATTAACAAAAGTAATTTTAAAAGATGCAGCAAAGGGAATTTATTTTGCGCATATTCAGCACAATGATAAGATAGAAATTATAAAAACAATAATTAAGTAACAATATAATATATAATGATGTTAATTTATCTTTATGTTTTAATTTTTTTGAGGTAAATTTTAAAATCTCAGGTTAATTAATTAACCTGAGATTTTTTATTAATTTAAATTTTACATACTTCTTAAGCTAGAAGATCTTTTAAAGTAATCTAAAAGTGAACTTACTATATTACAGACATTAATATAGTGACTTAAATAATAAAGGATTACATATAGTAAAATCATTTGTTAGAAAGAACAAAATAAAACTCTGGTTTCTAGTTGTTTTGCTTTTTTTGCTCTGGACTCTTCAAGACATTAATAGGTACTGTGTGACACAGTTGTGTTTATTATTATTATTATTTTTATCGAAATAAATTTATATTAATGAAAATAATAAATCACTTTAGAGTAGTTTTACTTTTATGTGTGACTAGTTTCTCTGTTTTTGCAAGCTCAGAATCTGATATTAAAGAAGAAGTGTTTTTTGATAAATCTATTTCTAAAGATGCAACACCATCTGTTTTAACAAAGATATTGCTTAATAAACAGAATCCAATTTCTAGTATTAAATTTGAAAAAGGAGTCTATCATTTTTATCCAGATAAAGGTTTTGAAAAGTATAGTTATATATCTAACCACTGTGATTTAATGGTTAATACAGCTTTCCCTTTGATAGGTTTTAAAAACCTCGTAATTGACGGTCAAGGTTCAATCTTCATTTTTCATGGAGTTATGATTCCTTTTTTAGTTGAAAACAGTTCAAATATTGAAATAAAAAACCTTCAAATCGATTGGCATGAACCTTTTCATAGTGAGGGAGTTATTATTGCGAATGATGAGGAATTAAATACTTTTGATATGTCGATATCAGATGATTTTCCTTATGAGATTCGAAATAATCAATTATATTTTTTAAAAGAGTATTATGAACATACTATGGGACAAACAATTCTATATGATCCTGTTAGGAAATCTATTGCTTTTAATACAGGTGCTTATACACCAATTACTACAAGGAAAAAGGTGTTAATAAAAAACAATGTAGATAAAGTAGTTTATAAATATACGAAAGATAAGGGAGCGCCAAAGTACAAATATCTTGGAATAGAGAATAAACTAGAAGTTATTCAAATCAAACCTGGAGTTGTTAGAGTTTTTGGTCATAAAAAGAAAATGCCACCTGTAGGTTATGTTTTATCAATGAAAGGGGAACAAGGATTTAATAGAATCGCCCCAGCTTTTAGGGTTTCACATACAGATGGTTTTAAAGCAATCAATTTGGATATTCATCATGCAGGAGGAATGGGGATTATAGCAGAGAATTCTTCTGATCTGATTTTAGATCATTTTAATATCACTCCCTCTAATGGTTATATGGTTTCCACTACTGCAGATGCAACACATTTTGTTGGGTGTAGGGGGAAGGTTGTTTTGAAAAATAGTACAATAACAAATCAATTGGATGATGCCATGAATGTACATGGTACATATCAAAAAATTGTTGACATTCTTGATGATAACAAGGTTGGAGTAAGAATGATGCATCATCAGCAACAAGGTTTTTCAATTGGTCAAAATAATGACCGAATAGGCTTGGTAGATTTAGAAAAATCGTTTTTTGCTTATGCAGAGATGAGAATAAAGAATATTGAATATATAAATAGCAGGTATCAAATAATTACCTTTAATAAATCTTTACCAAAAGATTTAAAAGAAGGTGATTTGATTGAAAATCTTGATGCTTATCCAGATCTTTTTGTACAAAACTGTCACATTGGTAGCAACAGGGCTAGAGGATTACTCGTTTCCAATCCTGTAAACACGGTAATAGAAAACAATTTTTTTAATACAGAAATGGAAGCGATTCTTATACCAGTAGAAAGTGGAAGTTGGTTTGAGTCAGGAAATGCTGCAAATGTTCTTATTAAGAACAATATATTTCAAGATTGTTTACACGGTGGAAAAGATAGAGGTGTGATTCGTTTTGCAACAGATGAAGAGAATGATAACATAGCCTTTAGAAATATAGAAATAAGGGATAATATTTTTAATCACTTTGATAATTTAATTCTTGAAGTGACCAATACAGATGGCTTAGTTTTTTCTGGAAATACCATTACAAATTCAGCAACGCATATTATGTTGAATAAACGAAACCCTGCCATAAAAATAAAAAATTCAAAACATCTAAATTTCGATAACAATAACTATCAAGGCAGTGCTGAAAAAATTATTGAAAGTGATAGTTCTATGTCAAAAATAAATTTTAAATAAACTAAATGTATAACCAAAACAACAATAAAAAATATGAAAACAAACCATTGAGAAAGAATCACTTGATTTTATTTGAATAATATAACACTCAAATAGACGTTTTAGATAAGAAACAACAGATGTCAAAATTTACTAACTAAATTAAACTAAACTAAATGAAATTAAAACAAAGAAATAAAACAAATATGGGGCTTAGGTATATACTCTTTGCGTTATTTGTTTCGATTAGTTTTTGTGTTAATGCACAACAAATAATTGTTAAAGGTATTATCACTGCTTCAGGTGACAATATGCCTATTCCTGGAGCGGCAATTGTCGTTAAAGGAACTTCTACAGGAGCTACTTCAGATTTTGATGGAAATTATTCCTTGAAAGCCAAAATAGGTGACTTTTTAGAATTCACCTATCTAGGTTCTCAAGATAAAACAATTAAAGTTACTAGTAATCAAATCAATGTACAATTAGAATCTTCGTTAGAAGATTTGGATGAAGTTGTAGTTGTAGGTTATGGAGCTATAAAGAAGAAAGAAGTTACAGGAGCAGTTGCTCATGTAAAGGCAGAAGATATTGAGCAATTTATCACAACAGATGTAGCGGGAGCATTACAAGGTCAAATTGCTGGGGTTAGTGTTGCATCTTCAAGTGGTGAACCTGGATCGGAATCAAGCATTTTAATTCGTGGAGTAACATCTATAAGTGGAAACAATGAACCTTTATATGTTGTTGATGGTATTCCTCAAAACGGAAACCCAGGATTGACTCCTAACGAAATTCAGTCTATAGATGTATTGAAAGACGGTGCGTCTACGGCAGTTTATGGTACTCGTGGAGCAGCAGGTGTTATATTAATTACAACGAAAAGTGGTGAAGACGGACGTTTCAGTGTTGGTTTTGATACAAGTTATGGTATTCAAACTTTAGGAGATGGTATTCCGTTAATGAATACGGCAGAACAAATCTTTTATGAGACAAGTCAATTCGATCAAGGTTTAAGTGTTTCTCAGCCTGGTCCGGGCGCTAATAACGCTGATTGGATAAATAATGATAATACTTTCGATCAATATGTTTTAAATAACTCTGCAGAAACAAAAACACATACATTAAATGTTACTGGTGGGAACAAAAATATTACGTATAATGCTGTTTTGGGGTATTTTGACCAAGAAGGGCAAATAATTAATTCTGGATTTACTCGTATTAATGGTCGTATATCTACAACTTATAAATCTGAAAATTGGAGAATTAATGGTAGTTTGTCTATGACTACTGAGGATAGTGATATTGTAAGTGGAGGTTTAATAAATAGTGCTATTCGTTATAAACCTTATTTACCAGCCATAGATACAGATAGTGATGTGGTAATTACAAATGGTAATGGAGCAGTAACAACACCCTTAAATAATTTAGTATTAGGTCTTAAAAGAATAAATTCACGCACTAGAGATCGAATTAATGGGAGTTTAAGTATTACTAGGGATTTTACTAAAGAATTATCGTTTACAACTAGAATAGGTAATAGTATTTCTAATCAAAATTCTAATAGTTTCACACCTAGAACAATCATTCGTAATATAAATCCTGGTCCTGATGAAGAACCAGACGAAATTGATCCTACAAGAAGTTCTGTATTAGCAAATTTCACGAGGCAAACAGTTTTATCTTGGGATGGTAGTTTAAACTTCAAAAAAAGTTTTGGCAATCATAATTTAGGGTTACAAGGTACATTGGCTATTGAAGAACGTAAAAGAGAAGAGTTTTCTGCTTATGAAGAAGGTGTAGAACATAATAGTGTTAAAAATTTCAATTCAACGACAGTTTTTGCTCAGGCTACGTCAGGTAATAATTATGCAGGAACTACGATAGGTATTTTGGGAAGAATGACTTACGACTATAAAGGTAAGTATCTATTATCGGCCTTAATACGTAGAGATGGTTCTTCAAAATTTGCGCCGCAAAACCGTTGGGGTAACTTCCCCTCTATATCAACAGCATGGAATGTATCCGACGAAGGCTTTTGGACTTCATTAAAAAGCACAATAAATAATTTGAAGATTAGGGCAAGTTATGGAGAGATAGGGTTTGAAAACTTTGGTTTTTATGAGTCTGCAGCAACACTTAGAACGGGAGGAGATTATATTTTTGATGTAAATGAAGGTAGTGCAGATTTTGGTTTAGCAGTTTATTCTTATCCAAATGGAGATGTACAATGGGAGACTTCTATATCAAGAAACTTAGGTGTAGATTTAGCTTTCTTAAAGAATAAAATTCAGTTTAGTGCAGATTTATATCATACAAGAAAAGAAAATATGTTATTTCCTGTTGAATTACCAGGTTCGTCAGGAGCTTTTTATGATAGGAATGTAACATGGAATGTTGGTAATATGACCAATCAAGGATTGGAATTATCAGCAAGATATAGAACTAAAATTGGTAAAAGTAATTTAAATATAGGAGCTACATATTCTAAAAATGAGAATGAGGTTACAAAAATGTTTGGTAGTACCTTAATCTTTAATCAATCTTCTCAATTATCGAATGGGAGTGGAGGGACTTCTGTTATTACTGTAGGCCGCGAAGCTGGAGCATTTTTCTTATATGAAACTGCTGGCACTATAAAAACTATTGAACAACGTGATGCTTATAGACAATTTCCATCAAGAGCAAACGCTCAATTAGGAGATTTGATTTATGTTGATCATAACGAAAATGGAGATATAGATATAGGAGATAGACATTACCATGGAAGTGGGCTTCCCGATTATGAGCTTGGTTTTAATTTTAATTGGAGTTATAAAGGTTGGGATTTATCATCGAATTTGTTTGCTAGTATTGGTGCAAAAATCCTAAATGGAACAAAAGCAGAAGCTATAAATAGGGAACGTCATAGAGATTTAGTAAATATGTGGTCTCCAGACAATCCAACGTCTAATATTCCAACTAATTCAGATACGGGATCGGGAGCTTTTAATTATACTGGTGACACTGATATTTGGGTAGAAAATGGTGACTTTTTAAGAGTAAAGCAAATTACTTTAGGTTATAGTTTACCAAATGATATTATAAATAAAATTGGTATTACGAAATTAAGAATGTACTTATCTGCTCAAAATGCTTTAACTTTTACTAAATATAGTGGGTACGATCCAGAGATTGGTGGAAGTATATTAAGAAGAGGTGTTGATAGAGCTAGATACCCATTATCAGCTCTTTATACATTAGGTTTTAATCTTAAATTTTAAAAAATCATGAAAAAACATATTAATATAAAAAAATATTTAGTTCATTTCACGGTGATTTTAGCAATGCTTTTATCGATACAATCGTGCGAGAATTATTTAGAAGAGAACGATCCTAACAGTATATCTGCTGCTATTTTTTGGTCTAATTTAGATGAGTCTAATTCGAATTTGAATGCTGTATATGGGAGTCTTTTAAATCAGTGGATATGGTCTTACGATCTAGAGGCATGGCGAAGTGATTTAGGCTTTCCTAAAAGCAGAACTAATCTTTTTTCAAGAGGTAGAATATGGTATCAAAAACAATTTAATGATGCTACTAGGGATATAGGAAGACAGTACGATGCATTATACCAAGTTATTTGGAGAGCAAACCAGTTAATTGAAGGTCTAGAAGGCATGGGAGACGAGTTTAAAAGTCAAGATGAATGGAGGCACCAAATGGGACAAGCGCGTTTTTTTAGAGGACTTATGCATTTTTACTTATATTCTACATATAATGGTGGAAATATTGTGTTAAGAGATAAAGTTCCTGTAGTTGCAGATGATTTTTTAATACCTGTAAGTAATCCCGAAGATGTTATCGCATTCGTAAGAGAAGATTTAAAGTATGCTTTTGATAATTTACCATATCAATTTGAACAAAAGACAAGAGTAACTAAAGCTTTTGCTGCTGCAGAGTTGGGTAAAACATATTTGCATACACGAAATTATAATGAAGCAATCGTTTATTTAAGTGATGTAGTTAACAACTCGGCATATGAACTTGAGTTATTAGATGGTAATGATGTTAGTTTTTTACATACGCGTGCAGGAGATTTTAGTTCAGAATCTATTTTTGAATTAAACTATAGTGATAAACTACAAATAGAAGATGATAGCTTTGATGAAGAAAGTTTCTTTAATAGATGGGCTAGATATTCTGCAGGAGGATCTCGTTCAGATTTTGTACCATCTTCATGGTTAACTCATTTATATTCTAATGAACCAATGGATACTCAAGACCCTCGTAATTATGTAGATGATGGTAGTGGTAGTACTCGATTTAGAAGTGTACCTTTAAGATGCGCACAAATGGTTGCTGTAGTAAATGATGAAGAATCTGAATATTACCAAAGTACACCAGCAAATGCAAAATTTCGATTTGGAGGTACGACCTTTTCATTTTTTAAAAAATTCTCTAATCACGATATTGCAGCATCAGAGAGTGATATATTGTTAACACCTTTTAAGTCAGGTAAAAATGTATTAGTAAAGCGTTTGTCAGAGGTTTATTTAAACTTAGCAGAATGTCAAGTTCAAACTGGTGATATTGATGGGGCTCTAGTAAGTATTAATTCTATACGTCAACGTTGGGGACTTGTAAGTCTTGGTTTAAGTGATGGGACGGCTCGAGATTTTGATGAAATAGATCACACCAAGGAAACTTTAATGGAGCATTTAATGTATGTTGAATACCCTTTAGAACTATCTGTAGAAGGTCATAATATAAGAACTACAGATATGAGAAGATGGGGTATATCAAAAGCACGATTTACAGAATTATCTCAAACCGAGTTTCATATGGAGAATTATACACCTTTAACAGGTGGAAGAGATTTAAATGCTAGTTTGATAACACTTGGACCAGCAACCGATCCTGATGATACTATTGTAGAGTTCGAAGACTCAGCAGAGAACTATGTAGAAGCTTTACATGACTATTTCCCATTGCCATTAAGTGAAAAACTTAATAACCCAGCGGTTAATAACTAATTTAATACTTTACAAAATGAAAAAAAATAAAATATTATCAGCTTTTTTAATTATAGCTTTAGTTATTGTGGGCTGCACAAATAATAACAACGAAGATTATAATGTGCCTTACGATGATTATTCTAGTTTCAAAACCTTTGTGTTAGGTGGAGGAATAGGAGAGAGGGATGGTTTTGAGCGTTCAATAAATGTAAACGATTATCTTTCGTTACATGATATTTCTCAAAATGCAATAGATCATGAATGGATTCTTCCTTCATCAGTAAAATTTATTAGTGACGCGTTTACAAATAATGATTCTATTTACGATAGGTTTATTATAGGCGAAGGAACCTCTAAAGAAAAATTGATTAATGTTCTTTTTAAAGAGGCAGGAATCAAGGAGATAATCCTTTCAAATGTTTTTGAGCATGAAGTTGATGGTGCTGTAGAAGAGTCTGGTGTTTGGGTTAAGAAACAAGTGTTTACTGTAGATGTATTCGCTAATACCAATCCGGCTTGTAAAGTGTCTAAATATGAATATACAGACCCTGATAATCCAACATTAGTAGAAGTACTGACGTTAACTGAGGACAATATGCCTTCTATAAACAACAAATCTTCATGGCCAACAGTTATTATTGAGGCAGGAGAGGAATTAGTTTATGAAGATTTATCAGTATCAGGACGTCCTACAGGAAGAAAATGGTATGTAGAAGGTGGAAAACCTGAAACGAGTGGCAGTGAAGTAGCAGCTATTGAATACAATAAGCTAGGAGAATTTACCGCTAGTATGGAAAGTATAAGAAACATTACAGATGTTCCTAAGTATACAGCTTTAAAGTTAATTCCATTAATTATTAAAGTAATACCATCTACAAAACCATTTACAGAATCTGGTAATGCTAGGATGAATGAAGATGGTGTTATTTCATTTGGAGTTTCTGGAGAAGCAGAATCGGTTTTAGGTCAGGAAGATAAATTTACAGTGCATGTTACAAATACTGCTTCTGGTTTTGATCAAAATATTCCAGTAGCATCTGTAGCTATCAATAGTGATGATGCTACTAAAATCGAACTTACCCTATCAGAACCTGTTTTCAACACAGATAACATAGAAATCTATTTTGCAGACGGAAATATTACCTCTGTTGATGATAGAGTTTTAGAGAGTTTTGGACCATTACAGGTGAAAATTGATTTGGGTAGTAGTATTTTGGTAGATTCATGGGCTAGCTATGAGATAGCAAGTTCAAACTGGAGGCAAGCATTAGTTCAAGGTTATTCTGTAGGTAGAACTAATGATGATGGTCCAGGAGGAAGTGAATTTCCAATTTGGGCAAGAACTACTGAAATGGCTTCTAGAGGTAATGCTAGTATGAGTTATACTTTTGATATTTCAAAAAGCGTTAAGCTTCAGGGGTCTGATTTTGCTAAACCTAATGGAATACCAGCTGGGGATTACAATGTGTCTTATACAATTTATTTAGAATCTGGAAATACTATGAAAGCCTTTAAAACAGTATTACAAGAGCCATCTATGACTATAGTATGGGCAGTTGAAGATCTTCCTCGTGGAGAATGGATTACATTGAATAGAGTTGTAACTATTCCTTCTGAAGTTCCGTCAGGAAAAAGATTTGACTTATCAATAGGACCAGATGATAACCCAGGAGTAACTGGAGAACAAAAAATGTATTTCGATAATTTAAAATGGATTCCACTTAATCCTAGATAGTAGATTACAGAATTAGTATCAAAAGGAAAAGCTATCTTGGGAAATCAAGATAGCTTTTCCTTTTGATAGTGTTATTGACTAGTGTTTAGTTAATGAAAAAGTTAGATACATTTTATTTAGCTTTATTTTAAAATGAAATTCTTTATATAGATTTTAATTTACTTTGAAAAGTTTTGATTTTTAGATAGTTATAATCCAGTAGCTCTCTCCCTTGTATTTGTTGTATGGGTGAATTTAAGAAACTTAGTCGTGTAGTTTACAAGTGTGTATTATATTATTTAGGATCCAAAATAACGTTTGTAGACATCAGCAGGTGCTATATATTATTACCCTAAGTACTTATTGACTATTTTGATTTAGCTAAACACGAAGTTAAAGGCGAAGAAATTCATTTTTATTTTACGTAACTAAATGATATATCTAAAGAATTGATTGGAATCGAAATATACAGGCAAAAGAGTGGTTGTTCTTTGCCCAGAATATAGAAGCTACCTTTCCTTAGATTGAAACGATTTGTACACTATACTGATCAATAAAAAAGGAAAGAGCTATACTAGCCATGATCAAAGGAGTCAAAGCAAGTGCAGTTTTACTATGCTCCATAAAATTCCTTTAAAGTAAAGAAAAAAGGCTATGCAGGTAACCTTAGAAATGAGAAATAATATTGGGCTCATCGTTAAGAAATCATTCCCAAATGCCATGTTAGTTATAGATAAATTCAATGTTCAAAAACTAACCTAGACGCATTACAAGAAATCAGAATCAAATATAGATGGAAAATGAAGCTCTCCATACTAAGTAAGAATAATGTTATATAAAATTTTAAAAACAAGGCATTTAAATACATTCCAGAATTATTAGAAAATAGAGACAACCTAAAACAATTGCTAACTCGCAGTCGATATTTATTAACCTGAGTTCGATTAATAAAAAGTAAATTTATTAGTTTTCACAGATTGATATTTTATTACTGGTTTTTTAGGTAAAAGCTATATTAAATAAGACCTGCGACTATATTTGATAAAAAGTTAGTAAAGCTTCTATGTCTAGAATGTTCAATCTAGCGAATGTTTTTAAGTTCATCATTTATGGTTTCTATGATAATCTTTTTCTAAGTAAAATTTTATCACTCATTGTCATTAAAGAGTTCTTTATGTTGTTTTTAATATGCGTAATTAAATATGATCTATCAGTAAAAAGAAACTGCATTAAACCCTTAATAACACAGCCTTTATCTAGATCTAATTTCCTATGTATTTTATCTAAAAAACGTTTATTTTTAGAAGCGTTCTATTATCTACATTGGCTTGTGTTATAGTAAAGTTTAGAATTTCTCCTTTATGACGATATGAAGCTTAGATCCATAAAACCATCCTATAGTAAACTTACCAGTGGTAAACAATACCTTTGAATACCTTATTGTTTCTAATTTGTTTGGGTTTATAAACTCTAACAGGCGTAAAATCGACAAAAGAAATTCCTGTAGACTCTACTAAGCAACAGGTTTTTAAAAACAAACTCGTAGCTATTAAATTCTGACCTACTAATTCTGTAAATCTATTATAAGAAACTGTATCTGAAAATTCATCTTTCATATGTTTTTGAACATAGAAAACGTTTAAAGGTTCTAAAGCCACTTAATTGAAACAAAATAGTGAACCTAATAACGTCACTTTTAGACATAGTCGATGGGCGTTTCGAAGTATTACCCCAAAGCGCTTTATCTACGATCTTATCATATTCTTTGCAAAATTCATCAACTAAACAGAATACGTCTGTAACTTTAGAGTAGATTATCATATATAGGTTTTTAGGTTAATAAATTGATTTTCAAAACTTTAACTTACTGAATATCTGTCTTTTTTACTACAAAAAAATCGGCTAAATATTAACCGAACTCAGATTACTATATATATTGAATGCTAAATAGACTGATAATCAATTAGAAAGAGCTAAAATACTTTTGAGTACTATCCAGATATTGAAAAAACATATAAACTCTGTCAGAAACTATCTTGGATATTCAACAATAGAAAAGACAAAACTTCGGTATTAATACAATTAACTAAATGGGATGAAAAAGTAAGACTGGCTAAATTTAAAATGCTTCAATAGCATCTCTAGAACTATGTCAATCCATTAAGAATATTCTAAACTACTTTAACAACACGAGTATTAATAAATCAGCCGATGCTTTCAATCCCAAAACAAAAGCTTTTAAAACACAATTTAGAGAAGTCAGAAACGTAGAATTCTTTCTATTCAGACTCGCAACTATTTTTGCTTAATTCTGAAGGTTTAGGAATTCAACATATGATCTAATCAGATCCACCTTTTGTTTTGAGTACTGCCAAGGATTTCCATATAAAAAGTTTGAGTTAGTCATTTAAATTCTGTATTTTAAAGCC
This sequence comes from uncultured Algibacter sp., assembly GCA_938003745.1. Lineage (GTDB taxonomy): Bacteria > Bacteroidota > Bacteroidia > Flavobacteriales > Flavobacteriaceae > Postechiella. The sequence goes on along the minus strand of CALKXS010000178.1, from coordinate 171 downwards.
TTTAAAGTGAATAACATGGATAATTTTGAATGTCAAAGTATACTAAACTTTATAAAAGAACTACCCAATGATGAAGCATGTAAAGCATATTTGTCAAAAATAAAATGGTCAGGCGGTTTTATATGTTCAAAATGCGGTCATGATAAAGGTTGTGAGAAATCAGGTTATAGA
>CALKXS010000177.1 GCA_938003745.1 uncultured Algibacter sp. | reverse complement strand
AAAAAATATTCTCTAAAAAATTAAATCAACTAAATCCTATTCTTAAAAAATCTATGACTTATGATAACGGAATAGAAATGGCTAGACATGAAAAAATCACTCGTAAAACTGGTATGAAAATTTACTTTGCTCACCCCTATTCTTCATGCGAAAGAGGTACTAATGAAAACACGAATGGGATCATTAGAAGATACCTTCCTAAAGGAACTGATTTTAACATAATCAATGAAAGTATACTATCTAAAATTCAAGATAAATTAAATAATAGACCACGGAAAATTATTAGCTATAAAACTCCTAAAGAAATAATAGAAAATGAACTAAAAATGGTAGCTTAGACTTAAATTAAAATTAGCAACAATTGTTGCGTTAACACATTCAATGCAGCGCATTAACCAAAACAGTGGGCTGTTGTTAAACGAATACTCTCCAAACCAAAAAAAAGAATTCTATTTTAAACTTAAGCCAGCAAACAAGCGCGTTAAGGATTGCAGTGTAAAGCCCATAGCCCGACAAAGGAAGTGCGAGGGCTTGCAACGTAAAGCCAGACTCTTGTGGTAACGCCCAAATTATTCTCAAGAATCCTACTAGAAACATATAATTTACGCCTTCTTAGGCAAATACCTTGAAAACTTTTAAATTAAAATCCCGTTTTTTTAATAATATGATAATACAGAATAGGTTATCTTGAAAAATAGTGGTTAGTCTATTTATTCTCTATATATTTGAGCAGCGAAAAAAACATGATAAATAATAACAATAATAATAATTTCAATAATCCTAATTGCTAGGGTTGGAAGGTTGTTGTTTAAACATATATAAAAAAAGCCTTCCAAATATTGGAAGGCTTTTTTATTAATCTAAATATAAAGACATGAGTAAAATTATGACAGTCGACATTTTGTCGAGCATTAAAGGAGCACAAGCCTCTGAGGCGGTGAGCAAATTATTTGATGTGATTAAAAATGCACACCCTACAAATAATAATGCTGTCAATAATGCGAATAACAATGCTGTGTCTTTAAACGATTTAAGGGAAGATGTTGTTATTGAAAGTTCTGCGATTGAAAAACAAATTATTAAAGAAAACTTCCCGAACGAAAAGAACGGATTTCTAGTAGTTTCTAAAGTTATAGAAGAATAATATGAATTCTCAAATAAAACACATACACCAACAATTGGTGGACAAGCAAATAACATGTACAGCTTTAGTGCAAGCACGTTTAGACTTATTAAAACAGAATACACACAATACAGTAAATTCTTTGCTCGATAATTCGGCATTAGAATTAGCTGCAAAAGTAGATGCTAAAATAGCTAACGATGAAACCATTGGATTGCTAGAAGGTATTCCTTTTGGAATAAAAGATGTGTATATGGTACAAGGTACTTATGCCACGGCAAGTTCAGATTTGTTGAAAAACTATAAATCGGCTTACACAGCCACTTCTATTCAAAAGCTATTGGATGCAGGTGCCATTCCTTTAGTAAAAGAAAACTGCGATAGTTTTGGTCACGGATCGTCTAGTGAAAACACTATTTTTGGAGCCGTTAAAAACGCCATAAATCCCAATTTAGTTGGTGGTGGCTCTAGTGGTGGTTCGGCAGTTAATGTTGCTAAAGATTATACGGTATTTTCTATTGGTGGAGATACTGGAGGCTCTGTACGTCAGCCTGCTGGTTATAATAATGTGTATGGTTTAAAACCAACTTACGGACGTATTTCGCGTTTCGGTTTAATGGCTTATGCATCGTCTACAGACTGTGTTGGGCCTTTAGCAAAATCTATTGAAGATATTAGAATCGTATTGAACACTATGAGTGGAAAAGATGCTAAAGATCAAACCACTTACGCTTCCGCGGAAATTAACGAGGCTTCTATTTTAAATTCCGAAGGCATAAAAACCGTAGGATACTTTAAAAACTTTATTGAGAGTGATGCGATTAATGCTCAGGTTAAATCTGATTTTTTAGCATCGATTGAAAAAATAAAAGCAAAAGGTATTGAAGTTAAAGCGCTCGATTTTTTCGAGTCTAACACTTTAGTGTCTACGTATTATACTTTGGCTATGGCCGAAACAGCATCTAACCTTTCACGATTAGACGGTACTAATTATGGTGACCGTGTAGAATCTGGAAATTTAAAGGAAACGTATTCTGTAACACGATCTGAAAAATTCTCTAAAGAAACAAAACGTAGAATTGTTGGTGGAAACCAAGTATTATCCCAAGGATTTTCTGATGAGATTTACTTAAAGGGATTAGCCTTAAGAGATCAAATTTCAGAAAATTTTGAAAATGATTTTAATGAAGTGGATATCATCCTTTCGCCTGTTACACCAAGCACACCTCCAAAAATTGGAGACAGTTTAAAAGACCCACACGCCATGTATTTATCCGATGCGTATACGGTTGGTTTTAGTTTAGGGCAACTTCCAACTCTTACCATACCTAAAGGTACAGCTACAGGTTTACAAATTAGTGCAGCAAAAAATAATGATGAACTCGTTTTGAAGTTTGCTAACTTCTTAAAAGATACGATATAATGGATTTAGAACAATTAAACGACGCGCTTAAAGCTCACGAATTAGAATTGGTAATTGGACTGGAAACCCACGTGCGATTAAATACCAAAACCAAATTATTTTGTTCTTGTCCTAATCAAGAAATAGAAACACCTAACGAAAATATTTGCTCGGTTTGTACCGGCCAAATGGGTGTTTTACCAGCTATAAATAAAGAAGCTATTAATAAGGCTATTTATTTTGGAAAAGCTGTAAAATCGACTTTTAAAAACGAGGTTATTTCTTGGGATCGTAAACATTACGAGTACCCAGATAATCCTAAAAACATACAGATTACGCAGTTTCATAATCCTGTGATACCTGACGGACAAGTATCGTGTTACCGTAACGACGGATCACAATTTACAGTAGAATTAACGCAAGTACATATTGAGGAAGATGCGGCTAAATTAATGCACGAAAAGAAAACCTCTTTAGTAGACTTTAATAAAGCTGGAGTACCGTTAATAGAAATTGTTACAGAGCCTTGTGTGCGTAACATTGAAGATGCATCAACGTACGCACAATACATACAACGTATTGTTCAAAATTTAAAAATATCGGAAGCTAATCTTGAAAAAGGAGAGTTTAAATCGGATGTTTCCGTATCGCTTCGTAAAATTGGAAGCTATATTTTAAACCCACGTACGGAAATCAAAAACTTAAACTCATTTAAGTTTATGGTTGACGCTTTAAAAGAAGAAATTGAAAAACAATTAAACTACTTTTTAGAGCATAAAGAGTTTCGTCCAGACCAAACTACAGTGTTATGGGATGCTGAGTTAAAGCAAACCAAAACCATGCGTAAAAAGGAGTTTGAAGCAGATTACCGTTTTATTTCTGAGCCAGATTTACCGTTTGTAAACATTAAAAATGTTATAGAAACTATTGATGTTGATTTAAGCACATTACCTTACGCTGTAGAATCTATACTAATTAAAGGAAATGTTTTACCTCAAGATGCTAAATTCTTTACGGCAGATTCATTACGATCTGAAACCTTTATAGCAATTAATAACGTTATTAAAGACCCGTCTTTTGTTGCTAAAACCTTAGTAAACAATATTGGAGCTGATGACTATGCCGAAATACATAGCATCGAACATTTTATTGAAATTTTTCAACTTTTTAAAGATGAAAAAATAACATCAGTATTAGTTCAAAATGCGATTACAAAGTATTTAAAAGATAGAAAATTTGATTACCATAAGTACTTTGAAGACAATACCATTTCTGAATCTCAGATAGCAGATGCTATTCAAAAAGTAATCTCAGAAAATGAAGCGGTTGCAAACGATATTAAAGCCGGCAACCAAGGGAAAGCAGGTATTCTAGTTGGAAAAGTGATTGCTATTATTGGTAAAGGCGCCTCTGGAAAAGTGATTCGCCAAGGTATTTTGGATGCTGTTTCTGGAAGTGGCGGAGCAGGAAATGGGAAATCTGCCCAAAAAGACACCGCGTCTCAAAAAACAGCTAATCAAGAGCCAAAAGCTAACGAAGAAGAAGTACTTCCTGAGATTCCATTAATAATTAAAGAAGAATATAGAACACATAAAGTATCTGATTTATCTGAAAGTTCAATATCAGAAACCGTAACACTTGCAGGTTGGGTGTCCAGTGTTAGAGATCATGGTGAATTGATGTTTATCGATTTACGTGATTCTAGTAACGAGATTTTCCAAGTGCGTTTAAGTCGTGAATCTTTTGCTAATCTTGATGATTTGGTGAAGCTAAAACCAGAATCGGTAATCACGGTTACAGGAACAGTGGTGCAACGTAAAGAAGATGATTATAACTCGTCTTTAAGAGCAGGAACCATAGAGCTAGAAACGTCTGATTTAGATATTTTAAACCTATCTAAAACCTTGCCTTTCGAAATAAAGAGAGCAACAAAAACTAATGAGTCTGTACGTTTTCAATATAAATATTTAGATCACAGAAATGACGACGTTCGCAAAGCGATGATTAACCGTCATAAAGTGATTAAAATGATGCGTGACATTTTAGACGATCAAGAATTTATTGAAGTAGAAACACCAATTCTTACCGCTGGTACAGATGAAGGCGCTAGAGAATTTATTGTTCCTACTCGTAAAAAGGCAGGATCTTTCTATACGTTACCGCAAGCGCCTCAGCAATTCAAACAAATTTTGATGGTGTCTGGATATGAAAAGTATTTCCAAATAGCACGTTGTTTTAGAGATGAAGATTCTCGTGGCGATCGTCAACCAGAATTCACACAATTAGATATTGAAATGGCATATGCGAGTATGCAACAAATTATAGATTTAAACACAACGATGTTTAACAACATTGTTAAAAAGATATATGGTAAAAAATGGGTTTTACATCCTTTTGAAGTGATTACCTATAAAGACGCGATGGATAAATATGGTTGTGACAGACCAGATTTACGTTTCGGATTGCAAATGCAAGATATTACAGAAATTGTAAAAGAAACAACCTTCCAAGTTTTTAGCAAACCTATTGACGATGGTGGTATTGTAAAATGCATTAAAGTCTCTAAAGAAGAACAAGGTAAAAAGCGTTTATCTAAAGGACAAATTGAAAAACTTACCGGTACTGCTCAACAAAATGGACTTGGTGGTTTAGCATATATTATTGTAAATGAAAACGATTTACAATCGCCAATTATTAAATTCTTAGGAGAAGATATTGCTGCTGGAATTATTGAAGCAACAGATGCTAAAGTGGGCGATATTGTATTCTTTTCTGCTGCCAATTATGACATAGCAAATAAAGCTTTAGATGCAGTGCGTCAAGAATTAGGCGCTATGTTACGTTTAATCAACCCTAAGGAATTAAGACCTGCTTGGGTTGTAGATTTTCCAATGTTTGAAAAAACAGACGAAGGTCGTTGGACATTTACACACAACCCGTTCTCTATGCCTGCCACATATGATATTGATAAGCATATGAATGGTAAAGAAGATGAAATAGGTTCTATCATCGCGCAACAATACGATTTAATCCTAAATGGATACGAAATTGGTGGTGGATCTGTACGTGCACATAAACCAGAAATTTTAGAAGCGACCTATAAAAACATGGGGTACAACAAAGCCGAAATGCTTAAAAGCGTTGGCACCATGTATGAAGCTTTCCATTATGGAGCTCCACCACACGGCGGTATTGCATGGGGTGTGGATCGTTTAATGATGATTTTAGAGAAAAAAGCATCTATTAGAGAGGTTATGGCTTTCCCTAAAACTGGAACCTCAGAAGATTTATTGTTTGGTTCGCCTTCTCCCCTTTCTGATAAGAAAGTTGAGGAAATGAATGTAAAGGTGATGCGGAAATAGTATTTTTAAGAATTATTTTATTGAGTTAGTCATTTAAATTCTGTATTTTAAAGCCTTTAAAATGAATAACATGGATAATTTTGAAGGTCAAAGTATACTAAACTTTATAAAAGAACTACCCAATGATGAAGCATGTAAAGCATATTTGTCAAAAATAA
>CALKXS010000176.1 GCA_938003745.1 uncultured Algibacter sp. | reverse complement strand
ACTTATGATAACGGAATAGAAATGGCTAGACATGAAAAAATCACTCGTAAAACTGGTATGAAAATTTACTTTGCTCACCCCTATTCCTAATGGGAAAGAGGTACTAATGAAAACACGAATGGGCTCATTAGAAGATACCTTGCTAAAGGAACTGATTTTAACATAATCAATGAAAGTATACTATCTAAAATTCAAGATAAATTAAATAATAGACCACGAAAAATTATTGGCTATAAAACTCCTAAAGAAATAATAGAAAATGAACTAAAAATGGTAGATTAGACTTAAATTAAAATTAGCAACAATTGTTGCGTTAACACATTCAATGCAGCAAATTAATTACCATACAAAGGTGCAGAGAGATAGAATTATTACGAAGGAGGTTTACCACTTCTTTAAAGTGACATACATCACACAAAGTGAAAGGAGAAAAATTATGAATTTAATCGGCTTAGGGTTTCTCTAGAAACGCCTAAATAGGCAGCAATCATTTTTTTAGGAACACGCTGAAAAAGTTTTAGGTATTGCTCCAATAGTAAATCGTAACGCTCTTTACTAGAATTTTTTAATAAGAATAAAATTCTATTTTGAAGCGCGATTCTACCCTTTTTACTCTTTTTAGCCAAAAAAACACTCCATTTTATGCATTTTCGACGTTAATTTATCTCGGTTTTCAAAAGATATATAAAGCAACTCACCATCTTCTATACAATACTATTGAAGTTTTTGATTCTGTCTATTTTACAAATGATTCATAATCAGTAATCCACCAATTTTCCATTCCAAATTGAAGGATATGTTCTTTTACGTTATCATTTACAAAATAGTTTTTTAAATAACCTTTTATTATCCAATATTCTTTATCAACTATTTCTCCTTCTTGAACAATATATTGATGCTTTCGTTTTTTAACGGTTTCAAAATAACTCAGAACAAAATCAAACCTTTTATCAGTAAGGTTTATTATTTCTTCAATATGTTTTCTAAGAGGGGTGAATCATTTATATAAACTTATCAATAACTAAAATATATTTCAGTAAACATAGTTGTAAAAAAAATCCCAAGCTAAAAGCTTGGGATCCATTTTTTATTATTATTTATCAATTGTTAATTGATTTATTCTTCCGGATGCATAAAACGTTGTTTTGCTAACAACTCTTCTTCTGTTTCAACAATATCTTCATCGGGAACGCAACAATCTACAGGACAAACTGCTGCACATTGTGGTTCATCATGAAACCCTTTACATTCTGTACACTTATCTGGTACAATATAGTAAAACTCATCACTTACAGGGTCTTGAGCCTCGTCCGCATTAACCTCTGTTCCGTTAGTTAAAACAATAGTACCTTCTAAACTTGTACCGTCTTTATAGCGCCAATCATCGGCACCTTCATATATTGCTGTATTTGGACATTCTGGCTCACAAGCACCACAATTAATACACTCGTCTGTTATTATAATTGCCATAGTATTTTTATCTTTTAAAATTTCAAGAACTCTCTAGGAGTTTCCTTAAATTTGTAGTTGCAAAAATAACGCCAAAACTATTCATAACCAAATAGAGAATGAATTTAGAACAAAGAATTAATGCTTTTGTAAAATTAGGAGATTTTTTAAGTCAATTTTCTAATGAAACGATAGAAAAGAAAGATAATATTGAACATAATGATTTATTTTTTGATGGTTTCAAGCATCAAAGAAAATTAGCTGAAGAGCATAATGGTTGGTTTACTATAGAGAATATCGCTTTTGCATTAAAAGGATGGACAGAATCTTTAACTATTGAAAATCTTAACACATGGCTAAAACCATATCAAATGGATCGTGTTTCTTCTTCTAAACTAGTTGCCATTATTATGGCAGGAAACATTCCGTTAGTTGGATTTCATGATTTTTTATCTGTTTTAATTTCTGGTCATAAAATTATAGTTAAGCAATCTTCAAATGACAAACACCTACTTCCTTATTTAGCAAAATACTTAGAATATGTTGAACTTGGTTTTAAAGGAAGAATCCATTTTACTGAAAATAAGCTAGAAGATTTTGAAGCCGTTATTGCAACAGGTAGCGATAACACTGCGCGCTATTTTGAATACTACTTTAAAAACAAACCTTCAATAATACGTAACAATAGAAATTCGGTTGCTGTTTTAACAGGAGATGAAACCGAAGAAGATCTAAAAAACCTATCAAAAGATATCTTTAGGTATTATGGATTAGGATGCAGAAATGTTTCCAAATTATTTGTTCCTAAAGATTATAAATTTGACAACTTTTTTCAATCTATTTATCATTGGAACGACATTGTTAATAAAGCAAAATATGCTAATAACTACGACTACAATAAAGCCATTTATTTAATGAGTGAATTTGACATATTAGAAAACGGATTCTTTATGATAAAAGAAGACGAAAGCTACGCATCTCCTATAGCTACATTGTTTTATGAATATTATGATTCAGAAGAATTATTGAAAAAAGAATTAGAAAATAAGAAGCAACAAATTCAGTGTATTGTAGCAAAAGGATTTAATGAAAATGAAATTTCATTTGGAACAACACAAAAACCACAACTTTGGGATTATGCGGATGATATTGATTCTATTAAATTTTTATTAGGAATTTGATGAAAAAATTATTGATTTCTTAACAGATTTCCCCCAATTAATTAGCAACTTTGCATCTTTAAATTCTACTACAAAAAATGAAAAAACATAACTTTAGTGCAGGACCAAGTATTTTACCTCAAGAAGTTTTATTAAAATCTTCTGAAGCCATTATGGATTATAACGGCAATGGGTTATCTTTAATTGAAATATCACACAGAAGTAAAGATTTTGTTGATATTATGGAAAAAGCTAGAGCTTTAGCCTTAGAACTTCTAGGTTTAGAAGGAAAAGGATATAAAGCACTTTTTTTACAAGGTGGTGCTAGTTCGCAGTTTTTAATGGTAGCTATGAATCTTTTAGAAAAAAGAGCTGGTTATTTAAATACTGGAGCTTGGAGTGCTAAAGCAATTAAAGAAGCACAAATGTTAGATGATATATATGAAGTAGCATCATCTGCAAATGCAAACTTTAATTACATACCTAAAGGATTCGATATTCCTTCAGATTACGATTATTTCCACTGTACATCAAACAATACAATTTTTGGTACACAAATAAAAGATTTCCCAAAAACTGATATACCAATGGTATGTGATATGAGTAGTGATATTTTTTCTCGTGTTATAGATTATTCTCAATTTGATATTATTTATGCAGGTGCTCAAAAAAATATGGGACCAGCAGGTACAACTTTAGTTGTTGTTAAAGAAGATATTTTAGGAAAAGTATCTCGTAAAATTCCATCTATAATGGATTATAAAAAACATATTGGAGCTGGAAGCATGTTTAATACTCCTCCTGTATTTGCTGTTTACACATCTATGTTAACTTTAGATTGGTTAAAAAGCAAAGGTGGTGTTGTAGGTATTGAAGAGGAAAACGAAAAGAAGGCACGTTTAATGTATTCTGAAATTGACTTAAATCCATTATTCACAGGATTTGCAGCAAAAGAAGATCGCTCTAACATGAATGCTACTTTTAACTTAACAAATGAAAACTTAAAAGAAACATTTGACTCCATGTTAAAAGAAGCAGGAATTAGTGCTGTAAACGGTCATAGAAGTGTTGGAGGTTACAGAGCTTCAATGTACAACGCCTTACCTCTAGATAGCGTAAAAGCTTTAGTCGAAGTAATGAGTGAATTAGAAAGTAAAGCTTAAAACAGTTTGTAGTAGGCAAGAGCGCTAGACAATGCTTATTCAAATTTTTAAATAAATTTTTAAAACAAAGTTAAAACAAGTAATAGAATATTACATATTTAACTTCTAAACTAAAACAATGAAAGTATTAGCAAACGACGGAGTTTCACAAAGTGGAATTGATGCCCTAGAAAAGGGAGGTTACGAAGTTATTACAACTACTGTAGCTCAAGAACAATTAATAAATTACATAAACGAGAAAGACATTTCTGTTTTATTAGTAAGAAGTGCTACAACAGTACGTCAAGATTTAATTGATGCTTGTCCAAACCTAAAAATCATTGGTCGTGGTGGTGTAGGAATGGATAATATTGATGTTGAATATGCTCGTGAAAAAGGCCTTTCTGTAATTAATACGCCAGCTGCTTCTTCTCACTCTGTAGCAGAATTAGTTTTTGGACACCTTTACGGATTATCTCGTTTTTTACATAACTCAAATAGAGATATGCCATTAGAAGGAGATAGTAACTTTAAAGGTTTAAAGAAAGCTTACGCTAAAGGAACTGAGTTAAAAGGAAAAACTTTAGGTGTTTTAGGTTTTGGTCGTATTGGTCAAGCTACAGCTAAAGTAGCCTTAGGAGCAGGAATGAAAGTTATTGCTTTTGATCCTTTCTTAGAAAATGCGAACCTAGAATTAGACTTCTTTGATGGTCAAACAGTAAACTTTGATATTAAAACAATTTCTAAAGAAGATGTTTTAAAACAAGCAGATTTCATTACACTTCACGTACCTGCTCAAAAAGAGTATGTTATTGATGAAGCTGAATTTAACATTATGAAAGATGGTGTTATTCTTGCTAACGCTGCTCGTGGTGGTGTACTTAATGAAGTTGCTTTGGTAAAAGCAATTGAAAGCGGTAAAGTTGCAAGAGCTGCTTTAGATGTTTTTGAAAAAGAGCCTAAACCAGAAATGCAATTATTAATGAATCCTTCATTATCTTTAACACCTCATACAGGTGCAGCTACTAATGAAGCGCAAGATAGAATTGGTACAGAATTAGCGTCTCAAATTATTAGTATTCTAGGATAAATCCCTTTAGAATAAAAATAAAATGTGACCTAAACATGATATTTGAGTCCTAACTATATAAGGTTAGGACTTTTTTTGTACATTGAACTTCCATTTTACAAACCTTACAATTAATTAAAACTATATAAAATATAAAATCATGGCAGGAATTCTAGATTTATTAAACAGTGACTTAGGAAAAACAATTATCAGTGGCGTAGCAGGTTCTACTGGACAAAATCAAGAACAAACAGGAGGTCTATTAAGTATGGCTTTACCTGTTTTAATGAAAGCTATGGAACGTAATGCCTCTACTTCGCAAGGAGCTGAAGGATTAATGAGTGCTATTAGTGGTAAACATGACGGAAATATCTTAGATAACCTTGGTAGTGTATTTGGTGGCGGTGTAGACGACGGTGTAAAACAAGATGGTAGTAAAATATTGGGTCATATATTAGGGAATAAACAATCTGGTGTAGAACAAGTATTAGGTCAAAAATCTGGTATGGATACTGGAGCTGTTGGAGATATTCTAAAAGTCGCTGCCCCAATATTAATGGGGGTTCTAGGAAAACAAGCTAGCCAAAACAATATTAGTTCTGCAGGTGATATTAGTGGTTTACTTGGAGGATTACTGGGTGGAGCTAGTAATTCAGGCTCTGTTACTCAAGAGCAAACTTTTCTTGAAAAAATGTTAGATAGTGATGGGGATGGTAGCGTTATTGATGACGTTGCAGGAATGGTATTGGGACAAGCTACAAAAGGAAAAGATGGCATAGGTGGTTTACTTGGTGGCCTTTTTGGAGGGAAATAAATCATTTTACAAATAATTATAGAAAAAGAGTCAAGCGTTATGTTTGACTTTTTTTTGTTAAATATATTTTTTTGAATATCCGTTTTCACTCATAATCCAGTAATATTTGCTATTACAAGTCTATCAAAGAGTTTATCTTCAAAGTATCTTCGGTTTAATTTATATACAAATTCATTGAGGTATAATTGAAGATACTTTCTTTTTATTTTGTGATAATTACCCAGTAAGTTTCTTTTCGCATTACTTATAGTTATATGTACCCATTTTAATGTTTCTATTGTAGTTTTTTTGTCTGATTTCTCTGTATAATGTAGTTCTACAAAATCTGCAATATCAATATATGAAGTGCTTTTATCAGTAAAAACAATACTTGCATCTTTTATAGATTCTTGTATAGTTTGATTGATACCTTCGGCTTTATGGTTTTC
>CALKXS010000175.1 GCA_938003745.1 uncultured Algibacter sp. | reverse complement strand
TATTTTATCTCGCTCTGCCTTAAAGTGATTACGACAGGACTCCTCACCATCAAAATGGGCTGTAAAACTGAAAATATTATCCTTATTTTTTTATCTAAAATAAGTCTTTTTTATAATTATGCCTAATTACGGATATTCAATTTAGAGTTTAAGTTTTAAAAAACTAATGCGTTATCATTAAATAAATGATGGATTAATGGAAGTTTTTTTTGAATTGTTAAAAACCACTTTTGTTTTTGAAGACATGAGTCCGTTATCTGTGTTTATTAGGTAAGAAGGAGTATCTTCAATAGTTTCAAACTCTAAATAATAATCGTTATAATCCTCACTATCAAAAATAGGATATTTAAAAGCTGGATGACCTCGAATTGAGAAAAACATAGATTCGTTTCCTGTGTTTTTTACTTGATGATGTACTTCAATTTTATTGTCAATCAAAGTATAAGTGATATAAAATTCAAATTGAAAAGGATACATTTTTAATGAATTTTCAACAGTCCCTAGTTTGTAAGTAACACTGTTTTTAGTTTGATTATCAAGAATTAAATTGTTGTTATTCCTTACGAACCAGTGTTTTGGTAATTGATATGCATTTCCTTTAAAGGTGCAGGCGTTGTTTTTTAAACTGCCTATAATAGGAAATAAGTTAGGAGCAAAACTTCCCCAAACGTCTGGGTTTGCATTCCACATAAATTGTGTATGATGCTTTGTTGATTGAATTTTACAGAGTTCGGCTCCAATTTTTTTAACAGATATTTCGAGTTTGTTATTCTTTAATGTTTGCATGGTTTAAAAGTATTTAAACTAATGCATAAAAAGCTTATTTTTTTAAGGAATCTAATTAACTTTGCTGTATATTTTTTTTATTGAGAGCTACAAAATTTCATACACTCGAGAATCCTGAAAACTTTAAAAATCAGTTATTGATTTGGAGTCAGCAATTTGATGATGTTGTCTGGTTAGATTCTAACAACTACAAACAAAAACATTCTAATTATGACGCAGTTTTGGCTGTTGATGCTTTTACAAGCATTCAAACCGATTATTATGATGCTTTTGGGAAATTAAAAGAATACCAAACTTTAACTAAAGATTGGATTTTTGGATATTTAACTTACGATTTAAAAAATGATGTAGAAATCTTAGAATCTAAAAACCATGACGGTTTAAACTTTCCTGATATTTATTTTTTTCAACCTAAAAAGTTGTTTTTATTTAAAGGAAATCAAGTTGAAATTCAATATTTAAAAGCTGTTGACGATGAAGTAGAAAATGATTTAATGGCTATTAAATCTAGTGAATATGATAGATGTTATAGTTCTTGTAACGACATAAAAATAAAATTAAGAATACATAAAGATGCGTATTTTGAAAAAATAAATACCATGCTTGCACATATTCATAGAGGAGATATTTATGAAGCTAATTTTTGTCAAGAGTTTTATGCCGAAAACACAGCAATAAGACCTTTAGATACGTATTTGAAGCTTAACGATATTTCTAAACCGCCATTTGCAAGCTTTTTAAAGTGTCAAAATAATTATCTTTTATCGGCATCACCAGAGCGTTATATTAAAAAAACGGGAACAAAAATAGTATCGCAACCTATTAAGGGTACTGCAAAACGATCTTTAAATAAAGAAGAAGATAATAAGTTGATTTATAACTTATTTAGTGATGAAAAAGAACGCAGTGAAAATATAATGATTGTAGATTTGGTACGTAATGATTTGTCTAAAACTGCTATGAAAGGTAGTGTTAATGTTGAAGAGTTATGTGAAATTTATACGTTTGATCAAGTACATCAAATGATATCTACAGTAACGTCTCAAGTTGAAGAAAACACACACCCTGTAGATATTATTAAAAGTACATTCCCTATGGGAAGTATGACGGGAGCTCCTAAAATTTCTGCAATGAAAATTATAGAAGCTCTTGAAGAAACAAAGCGAGGTTTGTATTCTGGTGCCGTTGGCTATTTTTCTCCAGAAGGTGACTTTGATTTTAATGTGGTTATTAGAAGTATTTTGTATAATGAATCAAAAAATTACGTGTCCTATTCTGTTGGAGGTGCTATTACAGCAAAGAGTGATCCGTTGAAAGAGTATGAAGAATGTTTGCTAAAGGCTAAGGCAATGCGAACGGTTTTGGAAAGTTAATGAGGAGAGGCAGAAGATTTTGTGGTAAAAGGGATAAGAGGGAAAAAGAGAATAATTAAAATTTGTAAGTTTGTAAGATGAAAAGTTATCACGATTTAATTGTTTGGCAAAAATTAATTGATGGTAGTGATTTTCTATTATATAAGATGCTGTCTCCTCGAGCGCAGTCAAGAGGTTATTTATATAAAAAAAAGCATAAAAAGGAAGGTTTCTACTGCGATCGACAGGACACTCATAAAACTCCATGTTATATATAGTTTTGATTTAAACTAGCTAACTAATTTCTTATGCCTTTTTCTAAATTTAAAGAACATATTAAGCAGAATTTACCTTTCCTAAAAGAAAGCAAACTACTTATAGCTATTTCCGGAGGACTAGATAGTGTAGCTTTAACTCATTTATGTCATAAATTAGATTTAAACATTTCACTAGCACATTGTAATTTCAATTTAAGAGGAAATGAAAGTGATGGAGATGAAAACTTTGTTTTACAATTATCAGAAGATTTAGATGTAGAAGTATTTATTGAAAGTTTTGATACAAATACGTATGCAAAAGACAATAAGTTGTCAACCCAAATGGCAGCAAGAGCATTAAGGTATAATTGGTTTGAAGATATAGCAAATCAATTACAATTCGATTATGTTTTAACAGCGCATCATGCCGATGATAATTTGGAAACCTTTTTAATAAATCTATCTCGTGGTACGGGGCTGGAAGGGTTAAAAGGAATACCAGAAGTTAATGATAATATAGTAAGACCGCTTTTACCGTTTTCTAGAGAAGATATTATCGCTTACGCGGAAGAAAATAAAATAACATGGCGAGAAGATAGTAGTAATGCTTCTACTAAATACATGCGTAATAAATTAAGGCACGATGTTATTCCTGTTTTAAAAGAAATGAATCCGCAGTTTTTGCAGAATTTTAATAAAACGCAAGGGTTTTTAAAAGATTCTAAGGCAATTATTGATGATAGTATTAGTAATTTAATTAGTGAAGGAGTTGTTAAGCTTACCGAAAATGGAATGAAATTTAATATTTCAATATTAAAGAAATTTGATAACCCTAAAGCATATTTGTATCAGTTAATGAACGGCTATGGATTTTCTGAATGGAATAATGTTGTTCAACTAATGGACGCCCAATCTGGAAAACAATTGTTTTCTAAGGATTGGAGATTAATTAAAGATAGAGACTGCTTATTGTTAAGTGAAATTTCTTCTGAAGAAAAAGATGTAATCACAATTTACGAATCTGATAAACAAATTGAAACACCATTTGGTGTTTTAAATATAAAGGACGTTGATGCAGTTTCAGACAAACAATCAAATAGTATTTATGTTGATAAGGAAACTCTTGAATTCCCTTTAAAATTGAGGAAGAAGCAAGAAGGTGATTATTTTCACCCATTAGGAATGTCAGGTAAAAAGAAATTGAGTAAGTATTTTAAAGATGAAAAATTATCACTTATTGATAAGGAAAATATTTGGTTATTGTGTTCTGGAGCTCAAATTGTATGGGTAATTAATAGAAGAGCAGATAATCGTTTTAAAGTAGCAGGAAATACAACGCAGATTATTCAAATTAAATTAAGGTAATTAGGTCATTCTTGTAAAAAGAAGAATTCATATAAAAACAGCATTAAAATTTGAAACTACAAGGAAACATAGTTGACATAAAAAACAAACGTATTTTTAAAGGTGAAGTAACTGTTGAAAATGGTAAGGTTTTAAATATTGTAGAAAAGGAGCATGATGTAAATCATTATATCATGCCTGGTTTTGTTGATGCTCATATTCATATAGAAAGCTCTATGTTGGTGCCATCAGAATTTGCGAAGTTAGCTGTGAAACACGGAACTGTATCTACAGTTTCAGATCCTCACGAAATAGCGAATGTTTTAGGAGTAAAAGGTGTGAAATTTATGATTGAAAATGGTAAAGACGTACCATTTAAATTCAATTTTGGAGCACCATCATGTGTGCCAGCAACATATTTTGAGTCGGCAGGGGCAGTTATAGATTCTGAAGATATAAAAACATTACTTCAAAATCCAGATATTAAGTATTTAGCAGAAATGATGAATTACCCTGGTGTTTTATTTAATGACGAAGAGGTCATGAAAAAAATAGCTTGGGCAAAATATTATAATAAACCTGTTGATGGTCATGCACCAGGTTTAAGAGGTGACGCTGTTTCAAAATACATAAGCGCAGGTATCTATACAGATCATGAATGTTTTACATACGATGAAGCTTTGGAGAAGCTTCAAAAAGGCATGAAAATATTAATACGTGAAGGTAGTGCTGCCAAAAATTTTGAAGCTTTAATTGATTTGTTGCCAGTATATTTTGAAAATATGATGTTTTGTAGTGATGATAAGCATCCAGACGATTTAATTGTTAGCCATATTAATGCATTATGCGCCAGAGCAATTTCAAAAGGAATGGATCTTTTTAAAGTTTTGCAAGTGGCTTGTGTTAATCCTGTAGCTCATTATAATTTAGATGTTGGTTTGCTTCAAAAAGGTGATGACGCAGATTTTATAGTTGTTGAAGATTTAAAAGATTTTAAAACGCTACAAACGTATATAAATGGAGAATTGGTTTTTAATAAAGGAGAATCGTTTATAGAAGCCGTTACATTTAAAAACTTAAATAATTTTAATTGTGATAAAAAAGAGGTTTCAGACTTTAGGTTTGAATCTTCAACACAATATATTCGTGTTATTGAGGCCTTGGAAGGGCAGTTGGTAACCAATGAAATTAAGAGTGACGCAAAAAAAGAAAATGGAAATTTAGTTTCTAATATTGAAAATGATGTTTTAAAAATGGCGGTTATTAATAGGTATCAAAACCAAAAACCAGCTATTGCGTTTATTAAAAATTTTGGATTGAAGGAAGGCGCAATAGCATCTTCTGTTGGTCATGATTCTCATAATATTATTGCTGTAGGTGTTTCAGATGAAGCTATTTGTAAAGCAGTAAATCTTATCATTGAAAATAAAGGAGGTATTTGTGCTATTTCCAATTTTGAAGAAAAAATAATTCCACTTCCTATAGCTGGTATTATGAGTGATGAAGATGGTGTAACTGTTGGAAAACAATACGAAGAATTAGATGTTATGGCAAAAACAATGGGGAGCAAATTAAATGCTCCTTATATGACATTATCTTTTATGGCTCTATTGGTAATTCCGTCGTTAAAGTTAAGTGATAAAGGGTTGTTTGATGGGACGAATTTTAAGTTTACATCTTTAGAAAGATAAACGAATTATGTAGTAAACTACCTTGGAGTAAGATTTCAAGCATTTAAATCTCGATTATCGAGTAAAGTAATAATGCTGAAGGTAAATTGCGTTAAGGATTGCAGCGGCATCCTTTTTTGTTTTTCTCAAAAAAGATATAGCGGAAAGCCTGACCGGAGGGAACGCCCAAATAGAAAAGAATAAATATTTATGCCAATAATAGAATCAACCTATAAGCCTTCATTTTTCTTTAAAAAAGGATTTATATCTACAGTGTTTTCTGGTTTAGTTAGAAAAGTAGAACTAGAGCAAGAGCGTGAGCGTATTACATTAAATGATGGTGATTTTATAGATTTAGATTGGAGTTTTGCTAAGCAGAAAAACAAGAAGCTGATTATTCTTTTACATGGTTTGGAAGGGAATGGACAACGCCCTTATATGTTGGGGCCTGCTAAATTATTTACAGATAATAGTGTAGATGCTGTTTGTGTTAATTTTAGAGGATGTAGTGGTGAAGGAAATTTAAAATATAGATCATACCATTCTGGAGCTACCGATGATTTGAATGAGATTATTCAATATATAATTAATAATAAACATTATACAGATATTTATTTACATGGTATTAGTTTGGGAGCAAATATAGTTTGTAAGTATTTGGGAGAACGTGATGAAATTCCAAGTCAAATAAAAGCAGCTATTGCCGTTTCAGTACCTTGCGATTTAAACGGATCGTGTTTGGAGCTGCATACTTTAAAAAATAGGTTGTATGCGATGCGCTTTTTGAAGCATTTAAAGAATACTTTACAAAACAAAATAGAAAAGTTTCCTAATAAAATATCTCCAGAAGAATTTGGAGCTATTAAATCTTTAAAAGATTTTGATAATGTTTATACGTCTAAGGCACATGGCTTTAAAGATGGTTTAGATTATTATGAGAAAAGTAGTTGTCGCCAGTTTCTTCATAATATAAAGGTGCCTACGTTAATGATTAATGCTTTAAACGATTCATTTTTATCTGCAGAATGTTATCCTGTAAAAGAGGCAAAACAAAACCCTAATTTACATTTAGAAATGCCTAATTACGGTGGGCATGTTGGCTTTGTAGATAAAAAAAATGTTTATTATAACGAAAAGCGAGCGTTGGAGTTTATTTCTAAAATGGTTTGATATAGAATTTTGATGTATGTTTAATTGAATATCCGTTTTCACTCATAATCCAGTAATATTTGCTATTACAAGTCTATCAAAGAGTTTATCTTCAAAGTATCTTCGGTTTAATTTATATACAAATTCATTGAGGTATAATTGAAGATACTCTCCTTTTATTTTGTGATAATTACCCAGTAAGTTT